>NZ_JAKFZQ010000013.1:0-137375 GCF_021654245.1 Pseudoalteromonas sp. MMG022
CCTTGAACTCTCCACAATATAAGGAATACCAAAAATACATCCAACGGCTTAGCTCCATTTATTAAATATTTGAGTGAGAAAATTTTTATCGTCAATATTGGAAAAACTATTTTTTAAAACAGGCTTGTAAGGCAATTAATTTAACCAAACAAGCCAAATTTAGAGCTCGAAAACGAATTCTGTGTATCAATTAATCAGACTCTGTAGTTCCCACACATTCTGCGGCCTTGTCTCTAGATAAAACAAACAAAATAGGTACAATGCAGCTGACGATAACCTGTTATCTTTCAACACCTACTTTAGGGATCTAAATAGATACTCTGTATGCTATAGGGAAGCACATATGTATTACTTACTAAACTGTTTTATGCTGAGCCTTTTTTGGTTTCATATCTTAAAGCTAAGACGTGAAGTTCAAACATTGTCAAAGCTTACCAAATCTCAATTTCAAGCGATGCTCAATCACGCAGATATTGAGTTTCCCAACGAGCAGCTTTTTGATACTCACTTTAAACAGCGTATCACCAGTGGATTAATCACCAACCCAAAAGTGTATGTGATTGAAAAGACTGGTTGTAGTGAGGCACAAGCTGACGCGTTTCTCAATAGGTTCCTCAATGCTAACAGCAAGTAATATACTTTTAATTCAATACGTTATCTGGTAGTTTCAAGATGAAAAAAAGTGTTCACATTCAGTAAAAGAAAGCACTGGCTTGCAAGCCAACCCGATTTAGATTTACTCAATCAACAATTAGAAGAGCTGCAAGAGCAAGGGCTAGTTGTGGAGTCTGTAACGCCAGTAACAAGCCTTTTAGGCGCAATTGATTGCTATGTAATCTTACTCAGTGATCAGCAATAGTTCTGATCAGGTTAACGCGTAATGGTGTCCATCTTAGACTCAATAATCGAAAAGAATGCCCCTTGGGGGTCACAGATAACGGCATAGCGCCCTACTTCGGGAATGTCTGTGGGTGGCAAACAAATTTTGGCGCCCAACCCCGCCGCTTTTTTTGCCATGGCATCGCAATCGAGGACCGCGAAATAGATCATCCAATGTGACGGGGTCGTTGCACTCCACGCATCTGTCATTTCTACCATACCTGCGAGCGCATGATCATCATTACTGAAAATCACATAGTCAATACCATCCACATTTTGATGAATCGAATGCCAATCAAAGAGCTTACTGTAGAAGAGTTCTTTCACATCGCGATTTCGACACGTAAGTTCATGCCAATAAGGTGTATTGGCCTCAAATACTCTACGGCTGCCAATATGCTCCTTGGCCTGCCAGATAGTGAGCTGTGCGCCACCTGAATCGCAAATAATCGCCATCCTTCCTGCTTCGCCGATATTGTATGGCCCACGCTGCAACGCCCCACCTAAGCGCTGTGCTTTGACAATCGTGGCATCAACATCACGCACCGCGACATAGGACTGCCAAGCACTTTGAGTGCGTGCAGCCTTTTTGTCTTCAGACATTTCATACATGCCCGCGACCACATCGCCTTGCTTTTTAAAGTTGGTATAAACCTGCCCATTAGCGCCTAGCTCATCGTCGAAGTCCCAGTTAAATAACGCACAATAAAAGGGTTTCGCAATTCGCCAATCCGCAGCGCGCAGCTCAGCCCAACAAAATTCGTGCAAATGCACATGGGTCAGTCTTGTCATAGTCGTTCGCCTTTTCAAACATCATTAATGTTGATAGTAGAGATTATCGGAATATGCAATTTGATTTAATGAGACGAGATACTGCAAAAGGGCAATGATAAGCACTAAAGAGGTAATGTCAGGGTACTTAAATCTTAGCGACTTGAGCGAAGCGAATACGCTCTTTTTGCGCAAGGTGAAATGACCCAGTCTAACAATGGCTGCGGGACTCTCCGTCGGATGGCGCTTCGCTTATCCGACCTACCACTTTTTGCAGGCATTAAAAAAGGTCACCGAAGTGACCTTTTTTACAGTGTTACTGCAATCTAGAAATTATTCTACGATTGTAGCTACAACACCAGCACCAACTGTACGGCCACCTTCACGGATAGCGAAGCGTAAACCTTCGTCCATCGCGATTGGGCAGATTAGCTCTACAGTCATCTTGATGTTGTCACCAGGCATTACCATTTCTACGCCTTCTGGTAACTCAACGTTACCTGTTACGTCAGTTGTACGGAAGTAGAACTGTGGACGGTAGCCTTTGAAGAATGGCGTGTGACGACCACCTTCATCTTTCGAAAGTACGTATACTTCTGAAGTGAACTTCGTGTGAGGTGTGATTGAACCAGGCTTCGCTAGTACTTGACCACGCTCAACTTCGTCACGCTTAGTACCACGTAGTAGTGCACCAATGTTCTCACCCGCACGACCTTCGTCTAGAAGCTTACGGAACATCTCAACACCCGTACAAGTTGTCTTCGTAGTTTCTTTGATACCTACGATTTCAACTTCGTCGTTCACGTTGATGATACCAGCTTCAACACGGCCTGTTACTACTGTACCACGACCCTGGATTGAGAATACGTCTTCGATAGGCATGATGAATGGCTTATCGATGTCACGCTCTGGCTCTGGGATGTAAGAATCTAGTGCTTCTGCAAGCTCAACGATTTTGTCTTCCCACTCTTTCTCACCTTCTAACGCTTTAAGCGCTGAACCTTGGATTAGAGGTAGGTCATCACCTGGGAAGTCATACTCAGAAAGAAGTTCACGTACTTCCATCTCTACTAGCTCTAGAAGCTCTTCGTCGTCAACCATGTCACATTTGTTCATGAATACGATGATGTAAGGTACACCAACCTGACGAGAAAGTAGGATGTGCTCACGTGTTTGAGGCATAGGACCGTCAGTAGCAGCAACTACTAGGATCGCGCCGTCCATCTGTGCAGCACCAGTGATCATGTTTTTAACATAGTCAGCGTGTCCTGGACAGTCTACGTGTGCGTAGTGACGAGTCGGTGTATCGTACTCAACGTGTGAAGTTGAGATTGTGATACCACGCTCACGCTCTTCTGGAGCGTTATCGATTGATGCGAAGTCTTTTGCTACACCACCGTATACTTTTGCAAGTACGTTAGTGATTGCTGCTGTTAGAGTTGTTTTACCGTGGTCAACGTGGCCGATTGTACCTACGTTTACGTGCGGTTTTACGCGTTCAAACTTTTCTTTTGCCATCTTAAAAAATTCCTATAAAGAAATTAAAGTCCAGCCCTTAGAGACCGGACCGAACTAAAATTACTTAACAGCGCGAGCTGCAATAATTGTGTCAGCCACACTCTTAGCCGCTTCTGCGTACTTGGAAAATTCCATTGAGTACGAGGCACGACCTTGTGTAGCAGAACGAAGATCGGTTGCATAACCAAACATTTCAGAAAGCGGAACTTGTGCATTAATTTGCTTCAAGCCACCGAATGCCTCTTCCATGCCTTCGATTATGCCACGACGACGGTTTAAATCACCTACTACATCACCCATGTTAGCTTCAGGGGTGATAACTTCAACTTTCATTACTGGTTCTAAAATAATTGGGTCTGCTTGTAGCGCCCCGTTTTTAAAACCAATTGAACCTGCGATTTTAAACGCCATCTCGTTTGAGTCTACGTCATGGAACGAGCCATCAAACAATGTCGCTTTAACACCCAATAGCGGATAGCCGGCAAGAACACCTTGTCGCATCTGCTCTTGAATACCTTTATCAACCGCTGGAATATACTCCTTTGGAACTGCACCACCGACGATTTCGTTAACGAATTCGTAAGTTGGCGCCTCATCATCAGAGATATCCATCGGTTCAAGCTTAAGCCAAACGTGACCATATTGACCGCGACCACCAGATTGACGTACGAACTTACCTTCTGCTTCTACCGAGTTACGAATCGTCTCTCGGTATGCCACTTGAGGCTTACCAACGTTACATTCAACGCTGAATTCACGTTTCATACGATCAACAATGATATCTAAGTGTAGTTCACCCATACCAGAGATGATCGTTTGACCTGATTCTTCATCCGTTTCTACACGGAATGATGGATCTTCTGCCGCTAATTTACTTAACGCGATACCCATTTTGTCTTGGTCAGCTACGGTTCTTGGCTCAACTGCAACTGAAATCACAGGCTCTGGAAATTCCATTCGCTCTAAAGTGATAACAGCTTCTTGTGAACATAATGTGTCACCAGTAGTCACATCTTTAAGACCAATTGCAGCGGCGATGTCACCAGCGCGCACTTCTTTGATCTCTTCACGAGAGTTTGCATGCATTTGAACAATACGGCCCAAACGCTCTTTTTTGCTTTTAACCGGGTTATATACCGCGTCACCCTGTTTAACAGTACCAGAGTAAACACGGAAGAAAGTTAAAGTACCTACAAATGGGTCTGTGGCAATTTTAAATGCCAATGCCGAGAACGGCGCATTATCATCTGCAGGTCGAGTTCCTTCAGAGTCATCTTCTAAGATACCCTGAATCTCTTTAACTTCAGTAGGTGATGGCATGTATTCAATCACAGCGTCAAGCACAGCCTGTACGCCTTTGTTTTTGAATGCACTGCCACAGGTCATTGGTACAATTTCATTGGCCAATGTCTGTTGACGAAGCGCTGCTTTGATTTCAGCTTCGCTTAGTTCACCGTCTTCTAAATACTTTTCCATTAGTTCTTCAGACGCTTCAGCGGCGCTTTCAACTAAGTGAGCACGCCATTCTTCAGCTAAGTCTTGAAGATCTGCAGGGATCTCTTCATAAGTGAACGTCATCCCCTGGTCTTCTTGGTTCCAGTTGATGGCCTTCATTTTGATGAGATCGATAACACCTTTAAATTCGTCTTCAGCACCAATCGGTAGCTGAATAGGCACAGGTGTGGCGCCCAGGCGAGATTTCACCTGTCCCACAACAGCAAGGAAGTCTGCGCCAGTACGATCCATTTTGTTTACAAAGACCATGCGAGGTACTTCGTATTTGTTCGCCTGACGCCAAACTGTTTCTGTTTGTGGCTGTACACCTGATGAAGCACACAACACGACAACCGCACCATCGAGTACACGTAAAGAACGTTCTACTTCAATGGTAAAGTCAACGTGTCCTGGAGTATCAATGATATTGATACGATGGTCGTCAAATTGCGCGTCCATTCCTTTCCAGAAACACGTGGTTGCAGCAGACGTGATAGTGATACCACGCTCCTGCTCCTGCTCCATCCAGTCCATAGTTGCAGCACCATCGTGAACTTCACCGATCTTATGCGAAAGACCCGTGTAGAACAGAACACGTTCTGTCGTGGTGGTTTTACCTGCATCTACGTGAGCACAAATACCGATATTGCGGTAGCGCTCAATAGGAGTTGTACGTGCCATATTATCCTCTTAAAGGGTGTTAGCAGATTACCAACGGTAGTGAGCGAATGCTTTGTTCGCTTCAGCCATACGGTGAACGTCTTCACGTTTCTTAACCGCAGTGCCTTTGTTATCAGCAGCGTCAACGATTTCTTGAGCTAAACGTAAGCCCATAGATTTCTCGCCACGCTTACGTGCAGCTTCAACTAACCAACGCATACCTAATGCGTTGCGACGAACTGGACGTACTTCAACTGGTACTTGGTATGTAGAACCACCAACACGGCGAGATTTAACCTCAACCGCTGGGCGTACATTTTCAAGTGCAGCTTCAAAGATTTCTAGGTGCGACTTGCCTGATTTCTCAGCAGCCACGTCTAACGCACCGTATACGATTTTTTCAGCAGTAGATTTCTTGCCGTCTAACATTACTACGTTAACGAATTTAGCAAGAAGTTCTGATCCGAACTTCGGATCTGGAAGAATTTTACGTTGACCTATTACGCGTCTTCTAGGCATTTTATATCTCCGATATCTTCAGGTTCGCCTTATGGGCGACTCCCAAAACAAATTATTTAAAAATTAAAACTTAAGTGCTTGGCCTTACTAACGGAGAACCATTAGCCCTTAGGGCGTTTTGCACCGTACTTAGAACGAGCCTGTTTACGGTCGTTTACGCCGGCACAGTCAAGTGCACCACGAACAGTGTGGAAACGCACACCTGGTAAGTCTTTAACACGACCACCACGGATAAGGATTACACTGTGCTCTTGTAAGTTGTGACCTTCACCACCGATGTATGAAGTTACTTCGAAACCGTTAGTTAAACGCACACGTGCTACTTTACGTAATGCAGAGTTTGGTTTCTTAGGTGTAGTTGTATATACGCGAGTACATACACCACGCTTTTGCGGACAAGCTTTAAGCGCAGCTGAGTTACTTTTTGTAACCTTGCTACGACGTGGCTTACGCACTAGCTGGTTAATAGTTGCCATTAAATAGCTCCTGATTAGTTAAAATTACTACTGAAAAAATATAAAAATCGACCCTATTTCTTCGTCATTTTCATGGAACGAGTAAATGGGTGGCCGAATTTTAATGAGCAAAGATTGACCTGTCAATAAAAACCATCCCAAAAGCACTAACTTTAACGCTTTTGGGATGGTTTGTTGTGGGTTCATGCTCAAAATAGTGGGTACTGCAATAGATAAGCCAAGTGACAACTCCATCACTGATGATTGGACACAATTACTCATCAAGGAAGCTAGGAGTTATCACTTAACGTTGGTTTTACACGCTTGGCGTTAGAACTTATTCGTCATGTAAAGTCTAAGATCAATACTTGCGATATCGGTAAAGTACATACGCGCAAGACTACCCAATTTGTCCATTCTCACCTTTACAGATTCACACCCAGCTGGAATTGGATGATTTGCAACGCGAATTTGGGGTTTGACCACATAACTTGATCTTTCATACCGCAGACCATACGAGGTATCTGATTCAACCACCACGTCATTACAATACACTGAGACTGTCATGCCAAAATTAGATGAATACCACGCTGAGGCGATTTCCCCCGTCAGCTGCACATCTAGTTCTGTAAGCCCCCATGTGCCATATAATGGAAACTCAACTTCGTACGCCACCTCAGCATATTTGTCGACACCACCTTCACGCTTATACAGCTGCTTAATGACTTGCACGTCATCTTTGGTTATTTGTACCGTTTCACCAACAAAGAAGGTAGGTAATGCCGATACACTCGACGCCATCAAACACGCGGCTAATGCCATTAAATGTTTCATTAATCACTCCTTGTAATTAAGGCACCAATCGGTGCCTCAAAAACCTTAACGCGGTATGGTCTCAATCACTTGTACATTGAACTGCAGATCGGTCACTCGAGTATAGAACTGTCGGCTTAGATGGCCTTCTTTATCGATGCGCACGGTAAGTTCCTGACAGTTTCCACCTGTATTGAGGTAACTTGAGATAGCAGGCTTAGCTAAATAAGAAACCCCGTCAATACGAATACCAAAGTCCATATCTTCACCGATGAAAATGGGCTCATCTATATACGGTGAGTTACAGGTTACCGACAACGTGGCGGCCATGTTACCCGAAAACCAACGCGTATAAACCAGCCCATCAACGCGATAATTCAGGTTCTGCCCAAAATCACCGTCCATTGCGAACTTAGCCTCATACGCCACAACTGCCTCACGTCCCGCATAGGGCACTGTAATTGGTTCAAAGTCATTGAAGCCAAGTTCATAAGCAACTCCCCCTACATCCACGGGAGCTGCAAATGCTTGCGATGCAGTTAATAAGCTAGAAACGATAATTAATTTTTTCACTGAATTACCTCATATTTTACTGACTCTGAACCCGTGGTAGTATTTTTCAGGTTCATAGAGCCTTTGATTTGTGCATCACTTTCGCCACTTAAAGTTGTGACATGCAACTTCACTGATTGACATGTGATCGGGTTTAATTTAACCAATGAGATATCAAACGACAGTGAGCTGTCAGCACTGCTTAGTTCTTCGTTGGTAAATTCACTGTAGCTTTTTCGGTCTTCATACAAGAGTTGGTCATCACACGACAACGAAAGACTCGCCTCATGCAACAATTCACTGTGTAACACATTTTCATATGCCCCTGTACACTCCAACCCCTGCCATTGTGTGCACACAGGCTGCTGGCCTGAGCTTAAAGCTCCAAGACCTGATATCTCCAAGTGTACGTCGATTACAGCGGCGCTGGTTAAGCCAGAAGCAGCCAAGTTCAATTCATAGCTGCTACCTTGTTGCTGCATATCTTTATCAGTAAATGTGCTGCTTATCTCAGAAGCAAGTCCTAGGGTGCTGAATGCGAGCAAGCTGGTGCCCATTGCGATTGCTTTTAACATCTTATAGTGCTCCTTGAGGTGAGTTAAATCCTTTTACTGCAACAGTAAACGAAATATCTTGAATGCGCGTGTAGAACTGGCGGCTTAAAGATCCTTCTTTAGATAATTCGATTTTTAACTGAGTACAGCCCTCTACGCCTTTTCTCAACTCAGTGATTATAGGCTGTGCTGGTGTCGACTGACCATCGACGCGTTTGCCGTAAGCTTTACTCATTCCAACCGGCACGCCATTGCAGCTCATTTTAGTTACTAAGCTGAAATTAGACGCAAACCAACGTGCTGAAACCTCACCACTGGCATCAAAAAATAGTGCCGATTGTGCGCCCTGTACATCCACTAAAGCCTGGTAGCCAGTGACAACAGTTCGACCAGCCCACACCGTTGTAATGGGCGTAAAATCAGCTGTAGTTAATAACAAAGCTTCTTGATCAACACTCACGGTTTTGTCAATTACAGAAGCAAATACACTGCTCGAACAGGCCAAGATGCCTGCTGCTAACAAAAGTTTATTCATCTTTATATTTCCTTATTTTGCACTCATGTATCAGGCTGATTAAGCATCAAAACCACCAGCCTGAATACAGTATTCCTTTGCGTATTAATCCAATGCTTCAGAGATCATCACGTTCAAGTCTAAGTAACTTGGCTGCCATTTCGTTTTATTAAAAGTCAACCTCAAGTCCAATCGTGTGCAACTCCCGCCCGTGGTAGCCGCACGCGAGATATAAAACTTGTCTCCGGAGTCAGAAGCACTGAATGAGCCACAAGAGACACTTAAGTTCATATGCTTGGCCGCTCTACCAGAAATATCAAAGTACAGCTTCTGGCCAAAGTCATTGTAAACAGGCAACGATAATGTGTAGCCCGAGTATTCAGTAACGACTAAAGGGTCTAGGCCAGGACAGGTGTACGTTACTTCCTTAACAATAGGTTTAAAGTCACTGCGACTTAAGGTGTAACGCTCTCCGCCGATGAAAATCGGAGAGGCTTGCTGAATGCTTTGATTAAAAGCTTGCAAACCAAACGACCTAACTTCTGGGCCCGTGCTGTAAGTACATGGCTCATTCGGTGGTGGATAGATACCATCATTTGGCTTAGCCTGCGCCGAGAGTGAGCTTGCCGCAGCCAACGTAAGTAAAGTACCACTGCATAAATTAATTAATTTCACATCAATTCCTTATTTATCAACTTGATTAGTAAAGTTCTTCTGAAATAGTGATGTTTAGATCGATAGACGTTGGTGCTGTTGAGTTTGAAAACGAGTACTTCACTTTCATTGCTTTACACGTACCACCGGTATTTTGAGACTTAGAGATCACCCACTTAGTACCTGAGTCCGTCGCGCTGAAAGAGCCACATGACACCGCTAAGTTCATTGATTTATCTGAACGACCGCTGATGTCAAAAAACAGGTCTTGAGAATAGTCACCACTGACTGCAAACGTCGCTTCATAACCTGATAAAACATTTACAGTAATCGGTTCAGGCATAAGACAAGGCTCGTAAATCACACGGGTGGTATAAACAGGGCTAAAGTCTGACTTACTAAGCGAATAGCGCGCACCACCAATGTAAATTGGAGAGGCCATTGTTGTTACCGCCTTCGCAGCTTCCATCATTTGCTGTGGTGTTACGGCTTGATACTCTTTTAGGGCTTCTATGCGAATGTCGCAATATCTGTCACTGTATCTATCACAACATGGGTATCTAAATGCTTGTTCCTGAGCAGAAGCTGCCAGCGTAAACGCATCCATATTTGGCGCTTCGGTACTCGCTGTAGCGCGAAATGAGAAGATGGTAAGTACCGAAAAAATCAGTAGTATCAGTTTGGTTTTCATAACAATTTCCTTTTTTAGTTTGTGTATTAAAAATTAAGATTTAAAAAGACGATTAAATTTACGTTTAGTACGTCAATTGTTGCGGCGGGGTTAGTTGCTGATGACCCTGTTTTATTAACTCTAAGCTTTAACTCCTTACACTCACCGTTGGTTTTTTTACGGTTATATATAGAGAAGCGAGCAGGTAATAAGCGGCCTCTGCGATTGATCACCACATCAGCGTCATAGCCAATATCAATACCAGAGCATACAACCGACATTTCCATTAACATTGGCGAACCATCAGTGGTCCCTACAGCTTCACCGCTCACATCGAAAATAAGCTCAGGGTAGTCCCCGATAAAGTCGTCATACATATCCACACCGACAGGGATAGCTGCGTCGTAGCCGACTACTTGTCCATTGGCATAGACAGGGGTGAAGTCATCCATGGTATAGCTATACTGTTCACCGCCCACATAGATTGGCTCAATTGCCTGTGCACCAAAAGTGAGCAAAAGTGCCAATGCTGCTGTTAGTTTTTTCATATTAATTTTCCTTTTATATTATTGATTACAAATAGTTACAAAGCCTCTAGATGGAATATCAACTGAGTAATAGACATTCATCAGTTGGCTGCTTGGCGAGGTGATTTTCAAATTATCATCCACGTATAATTCATACTTAGCGGTTGCTGGTAAGCTGAATGCTTGGGTTGATCTACTTAAGCTATCGAGTGTAAAGCTGATTTTTTGATCATACTCAGAGGTGATAGAGCCCATCTCAGGAACGGTTGAATACATGCGATAGCCAACCTCAATAACGTCTGGGCCGCTGTACTGAGGGCAAGTAAATAGCCGCACTTCAATCGGTTGCATATTTGGCACAAATGCCTCACCAAAGTTGATGACAAACCCATCTTGAGTCACGCTAGGTGCGGTGTAAGTGCCCGAAGCTAAACGTTCATCCTCGGTTTTAATCACCAAAGCTGCGCCCTCTTCAACTTCTACTTGCGCATTCAATACACCTTGTGCGTCGCTCACATATTGCTTTCCATTTATCATGAATCCGGCATCTGCAACTGGGTGTTTGTATGAGTTAACAACTGTTCCTCTAACATAGCCTGTGAGCATATTGACAGGATCTGATACATCCACACGTACTGTCTTAGAGCTTGAGTTACCGATTGAATCGCTAAGGTGTAGATTTATAGCGTATGTACCCGCTACATCCACTACCAAACTGGTCGAATCTGACGCGTCCGTAGTGAGTTGTGCTGTTGAATCTTCGGGTTTTACCAAAGACCATTGATAGGACAAAGCATCGCCTTCTGGGTCATAACTTGCCGACGCATTGAATAGCACCTGTGCTCCGACTTCAACCTCTCTTGCTGAGTCATCTGCTAACACTATAACTGGTGGTAAGTTAGCCTGTACTTGTACTGTATGCGTTAGCGGATCTGAGTAATATTGACCATCATGAACACGTAAAGACACAATGTAGTTGCCAAGTTCCGTTGGAGTGAAATAGGCTGTGCCATCATCTCTTGTATGCAGTTGCACTTGTGCCGCGCTTTCAATCAGCTGCCATTCATACGTCAGTGTGTCGTTGTTAGGGTCTGAGCTCTGGCTTGCGTCAAGCTCAACTGTATTACCAATGTACGCCACATCTGGAGCTGTTAGATGTGCTGTTGGTTGCTGATTCGCATCAATGTAATAGGTCTGCGTATTAGAGGTTACTTCTGTTTGGCCATCCGATACACTCACTGCTACCGCGTATTCACCCGCAACATCAGGATGTAACTTCGCCACAGCTTCTGTGGCCGCTTGCAATTGAGCAACGCTTTGCTGTGGGCGACTGAGTAACTGCCATTGATAGGTCAGTGGCTCACCTTCAGGGTCAAAACAAGACTTACAGACCAGCTCAAGTGGTGCAACAGGTGCGTGAATGTCTTCACCAAGCTGTGCAACCGGTGGTAAGTTGTCGGTGGTAACTGATAATAAGTACGACGCTTGCGCAGAAGCTCCTTGTGAGTCAGTAACACTCACTTGCACTTCATAATCACCCAAAGTTTCGGCTGAAAAGCTAGTTTGTGCATCAAATAATGTACTTAAATTGGCACTTGCTCCCGCAGGTTGTGACACCACTTCCCAAGCAAAAGACAAGTTGTCAAATCTGTCAGGATCATAACTTTCACTGGCATCAAGAACGATAACTTCATTGGGTTTTAGCTGAGTCTCGAGGTTCTTAAGCACAACGACGGGCGTTGAGTTTACACCCAAAGCATCACTGGTAACTGTTAAGGTATCTGTGGCAATGTCACCTTGATCATTTTGGACACTCAATTCAACAACAAATTGTCCAACCTGATCCGCAACAAAGGTCGTTTTTACCTTCCTATCTTTGAAGATTTTTGCTTGGCTACTTTCTGGTTTTTCTATAATGCGCCATTGATAACCTGTGATAACCCCATCTAGATCACGGCTTTCACTGCCATCTAACGAAACAATCTGGCCTTTCTTTACAGTAATATCTTGGCCCGCTGATGCGACTAAATTCATGTCATCATTAAGCACAAACTCGAAGCTGGAAGGCTTACTGTATGCCTTTCCATCGCTTGCCGTTAAAGTGAGTACATACTTATCAGCAGTGTTTAATTGCACTGCAATTTCTTCTTTGTTATGCACATCTATTGCCACAGGCGTTCGCTCGGCACCTTTGGTGAGCGTCCACTCGTAACTCAACGCATCTCCATCAGGGTCGTAGCTTTTCGAAGCATTAAAGTGTACCAACTTATTTTTGGTAATCGTTGTGTCACTAGAGGTGATCACCGCAATAGGTGCTTGATTTTTAGCTGCACTGTTTGTTTCTGCTTGCACCTCTGTGCTGCCCGAACCTCCACACGCGGAGATCAATATACACAGTGGAATGGGAAAGCTATTTTTCCATATCATTTCAGTATTCCTTTTTAACTTTCAATTAATTGTACGCTGCTTGCCTGATAGCTTCGGTTAGCGCCATAGCTTGCTTCCCCAACACTCGAGCATTTTCAGCTATTTGATTTTGTTCATATAAAATATCGTCATCTAAACTCTGCGAGGCTGAACCCGTTGCAACGAAATCTTTGTTTCGTTTTTCCACTCGACTTGCAAGTTCGGCTAAGCGCTCTTTCTGCACTCGTGTCGCTTCACGATATGCATTCACTTGATCTTTAAGGTGCGGAAAAGAAGTGATAACAAACTTGTAGTATTCTTCTTCTTTATCTGGGTCTACCTTAGCGGCCTGTTCGATGACGTCTGACGTTTCACGGTGACGCTTTGCCCGCTCTAAGATCTCTCCCACACTTTTTTTGGCTGCCACAACACTTTGCTGCTCAACCTCGGGGTCTTTATGTTCTTTTTCCATTTCTACCTTTGGCTTTTTAGTCTGAGGCTGTACTTCATCTTTTGGGACGTACACACTCCAACCCAAATAACCAATAACAACAGTGCAGATGACTGCAATTACAATCTTTGCCTTCATAAAAAAATCCTAACCTAATATTTGAGAACGATATGAGGGGGCAAGCCCCCTCCGAAATCATGGCTTAGTTACATTGACTTGAGTCAATACACACTTTAGCTTTGATAGAAGCACTGCCTTGATATACGTTGAATGAGTCTTTCTCGTATCGTTTCCAGATTTTTCCGTACTCATGTGAAACAGAAGACGTCGTACCTTGCGCTTTAGAACCACCGATCTTATCTAGGGCGCGAAGAACAACATTAGCGAATTGACAGTACATGTTCGCAGGACATACTTTCATCAAGCCGTCACCAAGTGTTGCACCGACATCGCTTTGACCTGGGTCTGTTACTTCAGGGTCTTTAACAATCAAGTCATAAGACTCTGCATATACAGCCAAGAACATTTGCCACATATCGTTGTACATCTGTGTTTCAAACTTCTCAGCCAGTCTTCTTGCTTCTTCAGGATCATTTGACTCTGGTACTAGGCTCAAATTACATTCCATCCCCAGCTCATCACGTGCTGTGGTACGAATATGATCCCAGCTCTTGGTTTTGGTTTTGAACCAGCTCCAGCTCTTAGACTTACCAGCATTTCTCCAGTACGAGTTCATGCGATCTACGTCAATTGAACACTCACCTTTAAGCTTGCCCGGATAAGCGTAGTAACTATATGAAAGTGCGATGTTTGTTGAGAATACAGGGCTGTTAAGAACCGGCTTGTATTCATCACGAGTTACTTTCCAAGAAGCCGTTTCGCCCTCGTGAGTCGCGCTATAATTACGAACAACGTTCGCCTCATAATCACCACAACGAGCATCTTTTGTAACGTGGAAATCAACACCACCAGAACCTAGAGAGTCCCATGTTGTCGCGTCAAAGTGGATTTGGTCGCCCACTGTTTCACGTTCAAACGGCATGGTTTTATCACCGATATTGCCGAAGTTAATGATGGTATTTGCAGGATAAGTCCAAACATTTTTGCGGAAGATAGGTTGATTATCGTCAGTCGTGATATTTGGGTTATCTCTGGTCACACCTGAGTTCAAACGAATATCAAAGACGTTAAGCTGCTGCACTGAATAATCGGTTTTACCTGCACTGGCAAGCGCATTAGACAAGATAGCTGCTTCATCGCCCCACAGGTTATATCCTGCAGAAGCAATACCAGCAATTAGACTCCCTGCCTCTTTGACCGATCTATATTCAACTTCATAGGCATTGTTTACGATTAACAGTTGAGACTGATATACGCGCATCAAGAAATCTAGTTGATTATCAATACGAGTTAGCTTGTCCTCAAATGCATCGTACTCACCTTTAGTAGCGTAGTACTCGTCACGGATTGCAGCTTTACGTGCTTCAACTTCCGTAACCTCTGCTCTTGCTGCTTCTATCAGTGGCGTATATCGATTTGCAACCCCCATGATACACTCGTACATTTTGGAGAAGTCGCCACCTGAGTTCACGATACATTGGTTGTTCGCTGCAGATTGCTCATCTTTAAGCGAGTCCAATTTTTTACGAGCAAGCTCTAAATCAAGAACAATACCGGTCCACACACTATCTAGTTGATTGAATCTTTCGATCAACCCGCCGTTCGCAATCGCAAGATTATTGATCTCTTCATACTTAGCGACAATATCGTTTGTCGACTTAGTATTACGCGCTGGAATACCGACAGTTAGCTGAAAGTAGTTACTAACATAATCGTTATTGTCAATCGCCTCTTGAATCTGCTGAGGTGTACTTGGTAGTCTGTATGCCTGCTCTTTCATCGCAACGTATGAAGAACAGTTTGGACCGCCGCCTGTATCAAAATAAGTACCAATCATGTCCTTGTCATTTGCAGGGAACACGTGGAGCGTTTTTGGATTTTCATGGTCCGGTACTACATTGCCAATCCCAGCCGGTGTTGCAATACCCAACTTACTCAGTGGATTACCTGATGTATTATCCGGTAAAGCGTGTGCAGTGGCACTGTGTACCAAAGCAGCAGCAACAGAAGCTGCTATGAGTTTTCCGTACATAGTTATATTTCCTTTACGGTGTTAATAGATCCTTTACGGGTCAGATTTATAAGCTATAAAAGCCTTATAGCCTCGTTCTTAACTTACTGACTGCGTTTTGTAGGATCGTACGATCCCTGCCTACGTATTTACTGGCAAGCCACGCTGTCTGTGAGTTTAAGAAGTTGTACAACTGAGAAATATTGCTTTCATTTACATAAAGAGCTGAAGACAAAGAACTTCTCAAGTTAGCAAGTTGAGCCGTACACAAGCTTGAATAGCTGCCTGTGCCACAGTTACTTTCTAAATAAGTCTTGGTGCTGCTTAGATCACTCAGTACATCTTGTAGCTCTGCTGCCAAGATTTCGTCTTCAACATCAAACTGCATGAATTCTAATGAAGCAATGGTGTTGTTGATGGCAGTAAGTAAGTTTGTGTGGCCTGTTGATGGCACTGCCTGTGCAAACATGCCTTCCAAATGCACGTTGAAAGACACTAAGTGCGTAGCAACTTGGTTAAAGTAACGAGGCTCTGGATAAGTAACCAGTTGCTGTACTTCTAATAAACAGCCTGGCTTTATTGCCTGAAAACCAGTTGCGCCCGATAGCTCGGAGAAGTTTAATACAGAAGCGTTGTTGCCATGAGTCAGCTCAACTGAACTTGGCTCATATGTACGAGAACCTGCAATACGGTTTGAAACCGACGAACCATCTGCGTTTGACAGCGTGAAGCGCACCGATAGTGGACGTATTGATTCACATGCAAACGTATAGTTAAGCATTGTTTTAAACAGGCCATTATTAATCAGGCTGCCGCTTGCATATGTATTGTTTTTCTGCGCGTATACGTTCATACCTGAAAATTGGCAAGGTGGCACAAAGCGCTCGCCTTGTGATGTCATACGCGATTGACATTGCTCTTCGGCCTCAAAAACCTTGACCGGAAAGGCATAAGCCGACGCCGCACTTGTCAAAGACAAGGTCGCTATTAATAAAGCTTTCATTATGTATATCCTTTAATAGAACTTATATTTGCTCGAGGGTTGCAGTTAACACCTGACGGCTTACGATTCCTTGCTCATCAGTAATTTTAACTACCATGTTGATTTGCTGATTATTCTCAGAACATCCATGAAATGCCGACTGCCTGATCTTCAACTGCAAGTTATTCAATGGGGAGTTGATCCCTACAGCGTTCGGCAGTAGTGAATTTGTCGACGTACTGAGTCCATCGATTGAAGGAAACAGCTCGGACAAATTGGATGACATTCTTGGGAGCCAGAACATTCCGTTATAATCAAAATATTCCACCTCAATTAGTAGCTCATCACTGTTCATTTCTGGTAAGTCAAACAGCTGCCAATTGATGGTAAGAATGCGGTCTTCGTCAAACTGTCTAACGTTCGCAATCGCCTGACTTCTCATTGCTAACGTTTCAAGTTTTAAGATGATTTCCTCTATCTGTAGCATGAGTTCCTCTGAATAGTCGAGGTTAAGCATAATATCGAGGAGCCTGTTAGCTTCAATTGCTAACGCAAAACTTTCGTTTTGTATTCGAGTCATCTCAGGACTAATTTTGTTAAACTCTTTACACAGCAGGATAGGTTTACCAGCGAGTGTTTCTAGCGTTACAAGCCCTTGATTATTAACTACATCAGCCACTTGCGACAAGTTAGCAAGGGTTTGTTGCCCCGATGAGTTCTTAGCAAGATAAGCAACATTAATTGCCGTGGCCAAACGCTCAAGATTGACGTCAGTTCGTTCAGCACGATAGTCAGATAATTTATTGCTGACAAACCCCGCTAAATCAGGGAATCTAAGTTGCTGTGGAGGCACTAACTGGTAGTCTCCATCGTATACATAGCTCAGTGCTGAAGCCTCATTTGCCAACGCCACCAATGATTGCTCAAAGTAAGACAGGCGATGATCGAAGTTCGGATAAAAAGGCGTCCCTTGCGGTGCTGTAATTTCATTGAAACATACACCTTGAGCACATCGCGCTACTGCAGTATTAATATATTCATCAAGTACTGCAGACTTATTAATCATGATGTCTTGTAAGTCAGTTGGTAAATTTTGAACCAGTGACACGTAGGTGGTCATACGGCGGTTTAAATGTCTGACTCGACTGTTAGCGATGGTTTCCAAGCTGTATCGTTTTAACAGCTCCCACAATCGTACTTGTGATGATAAGTTATTGCTAAGTTCGTCTTTTAAGTCTTGTTTTTCGGCCGCATTGAAGTGAGAAAACTGATCTATATCAGACATCATTTGCGCAAATGTTTCATTGAGCCTATCTTCAAGTTCAACACCTAACGAGTAGCGTCTATAAACAGCTGCATATCTGAGCGCCGTTGATTCTCGTTCAAGTCGGCCTAACAGGTCGAGTCTGAAGTTTTGTTTGCGCAGCTCGTCGCTCGCTGGCGTAAAACCAAAATTTCCAGGACTGTTAATATAATCTTGATACAACTCGTAATGTAGCGAAGCCTGAAACACATTCAACTGTGTATGTAACGGCGTGTAAGACAGTAAATCAGTTACGTGGAACCACGTCTGACCACCTTCTTGTTGATAACCTTCTGCGGTTTGGCGCATATCTGCAACCACATCACATGGTAAAGAGAGTTCCTTGAAACAAGCAGGTTGTGTTGTAGGAGTGGCTGCTGCACATACATCACTACAACTACTCAGGTCGTACTCTGAGTAACAGATCTGTGGTTGAAAGTGTCTGACCTGAAATTTGGTAGGGCAATTACCACTAGAGGCCAAAGCTGAGGCTGTACCACATGTGTTTACCAGTAAAAAGGCAACACAAAGCCCAGCATGCTTATTCGAAATAGCACGTATCATTTTAAATTCCTTTTATCGGTTTAAACCCACTTGTACTTCCTATTTCTCAAGAGGGTTGTCTAAATTATGTACCCATATTAGAGCGTAATGTTAATGAGATCAATGAGTTTTTAAAAAAAATAGGTGCAAGTGAATAAGTTATTATAAAAGCTTCTTTATCATGGAGTTACGTATGAAAATATGCATTTTTGGAGCGCTAGATTGCGTATTACTTGGGGTAAAAGATTCTGCTTAAAGAAATAAATATCAAAAATTTATAGTAGCTTCTTACGCTAGTTTAGAAATATAGAGCAGTTTTAGAACAATAGGCGAGAAAGTTTGTTACACGAGTGAGTAAATGCTCTGAATTTTGACTTACTCTATAAATTGTCCTTCGGTTGAAACCCGATAGGTAAAATTTAAATACAAAAAAGCCGCCTAAATTAGGCGGCTTTTCAATCCGTTACTTGGGAAACCTTATTCGTTTCCACCTAGTAAATCAGCGTTCAGTGCATCAGTCAGTGCTTGAGTTGCTTCTTCAGCGCTTACCGTTTGCTCTTCAACAGCCATCTCAGCTTGCTTACGACGGTTGATGCGATCTTGGTGATACGCAAAACCTGTACCCGCTGGGATCAGACGACCTACAATTACGTTTTCTTTCAGACCACGTAGCTCATCGCTCTTACCATTTACAGCAGCTTCCGTAAGAACACGTGTTGTTTCTTGGAACGATGCTGCTGAGATGAACGACTCAGTCGCAAGTGAAGCTTTAGTAATACCCATCAGCTGAATTTCATACTTCGCTGGGATCTTACCTTGCTTTTCAAGTTCACGGTTCGCGATGTTTACGCGTGCCACTTCAACTTGTTCACCAGCTAGGAACTCAGTGTCACCACCGTCTAGGATGATACACTTACGTAGCATCTGACGAATGATAGTTTCAATGTGCTTGTCGTTAATCTTTACACCCTGTAGACGATATACTTCTTGTACTTCGTTTACGATGTAGTTAGATACATCAGTCACACCACGTAGACGCAAGATATCGTGTGGAGACTCAGGACCATCGGCAATAACTTCACCTTTAGAAACCTGCTCACCTTCAAACACGTTAAGCTGACGCCATTTCGGGATCATCTCTTCGTATGCATCACCCTGCTCTGGTGTGATCACAAGACGCTTCTTACCTTTAGTCTCTTTACCGAAGCTGATAGTACCTGTGATCTCAGCAAGAATTGCTGGATCTTTTGGCTTACGCGCTTCAAATAGGTCCGCTACGCGCGGTAGACCACCGGTGATGTCACGTGTCTTCGAGCCTTCTTGAGGGATACGTGCTAGTACCTTACCAGGTGCCGCCGTTGTACCGTCAGAAATTTCGATAGTGGTGAACGATGGTAAGCGAATTTCTTGTAAGCCACGCTCTTCGTTTTCTACGATTAGCTTAGGCTCTTTCGCGTTAACCTTAGACAAGTCTTTAACAACCACACGGGTTAGACCTGTTAGTTCATCCGTCTGAGCTTCAGTGTTGCTGTCATCGATGTCAGAGAAGCTGATCTTAGACTCGTGCTCGATGATGATTGGGTGACTGTGTGGGTCCCAAGTTGCAACAATGTCATTACCTTTAACTTCCGCACCATCTTGAACCGTTAATACCGCACCGTAAGGTACTTTATAACGCTCTTTCTCACGACCGTGCTCATCAATGATAGTAATTTCTGTTGAACGAGAAGTAATAACGATCTTGCCATCTGTGTTCAATACGTATTTCGCATTGTGCAGTTTCAAGCTACCGTTAGTCTTAACCTGTACGCTGTTCTCAGCAGATGCTCTTGATGCCGCACCACCGATGTGGAACGTACGCATCGTAAGCTGTGTACCTGGCTCACCGATTGACTGTGCCGCGATAACACCTACAGATTCACCTGCATTGATCAAGTGACCACGTGCTAGGTCACGACCGTAACACTTAGCACATACACCGAAGTCGTTATCACAGGTGATAACTGAACGTACACGTACTTCGTCCACTGAGTGCTCTTCTAACAGGTCACACAGTTTTTCATCAAGCATGATGTTACGCTCAACCAATACTTCGTTAGTACCTGGTTTAACCACATCTTCTGCAACTACACGACCTAGTACACGCTCACGTAGTGGCTCAACAACGTCACCACCTTCGATCAGCGGCTTCATAGTTAGACCGTCTAAAGTGCCACAATCGTCATCATTGATAACTAAGTCTTGTGCCACGTCTACTAGACGACGTGTTAAGTAACCCGAGTTCGCTGTCTTAAGTGCCGTATCGGCAAGACCCTTACGCGCACCGTGGGTTGAGATAAAGTACTGTAGTACGTTTAGACCTTCACGGAAGTTCGCCGTGATTGGCGTCTCGATGATTGAACCATCTGGACGTGCCATTAGACCACGCATACCAGCTAGCTGACGGATCTGAGCGGCACTACCACGAGCACCAGAGTCGGCCATCATAAACACTGAGTTAAATGACGGTTGCTCTTCTTCTTCACCTTGCGCGTTGATAACAGTGTCTTTTGACAAGTTCGCCATCATCTCACGTGATAAGTTTTCGTTAACACGTGACCAGATATCGATAACTTTGTTGTATTTCTCACCCGCAGTTACAAGACCTGATTGGAACTGTTGGTTAATTTCATTTACTTCTGCTTCTGCATTTTCAATGATTTCGGCTTTGATTGGTGGGATAACCATATCATTAATACCGATAGAAACACCTGACTTCATCGCGTAGTGGAAACCGGTGTACATTACTTGGTCGGCAAATACCACAGTATCTTTCAGACCTAGACGACGGTAACACTCGTTTAGAAGACCAGAAATCTGCTTCTTACCTAGCGCTTTGTTAATAAGCTCAAACGGTAAGCCCTCTGGTAAAACAAGAGATAGAATCGCACGACCAACGGTTGTATCGATGATTTCTGTTACATCGGTACGTTCGCCAGTTACTTCGTCAATGCGCGCTTCTGTAATACGTACTTTTACGCGAGCGTGAAGCTCTGCTGTGCCAGTACGGTATGCTTTTTCAGCTTCTTTTGGATCTTTAAATACAATGCCTTCGCCCTTGGCGTTGATGCGATCACGCGTCATGTAATAAAGACCAAGTACAACGTCCTGTGAAGGTACGATGATTGGCTCACCGTTCGCTGGAGATAGGATGTTGTTAGTCGACATCATCAGCGCACGGGCTTCAAGCTGTGCTTCAATTGTTAACGGTACGTGTACCGCCATTTGGTCACCGTCGAAGTCAGCGTTATACGCCGCACACACTAGTGGGTGTAGGTGAATCGCTTTACCTTCGATAAGTACCGGTTCAAATGCTTGGATACCAAGACGGTGAAGTGTCGGTGCACGGTTCAGAAGAACTGGGTGCTCACGAATTACTTCATCTAGTACGTCCCAAACCTCTGGTACTTCACGCTCAACCATCTTCTTCGCAGCTTTGATGGTTGTCGCCATACCACGGCGCTCTAGCTTACCGTAGATAAATGGCTTGAATAGCTCAAGTGCCATCTTCTTAGGAAGACCACACTGGTGAAGCTTAAGTGTAGGACCAACAGTGATTACAGAACGGCCTGAGTAGTCAACACGCTTACCAAGAAGGTTTTGACGGAAACGACCTTGCTTACCTTTGATCATGTCTGCAAGCGACTTAAGTGGACGCTTGTTAGAACCTGTGATCGCACGGCCACGACGACCGTTATCAAGTAGCGCATCTACCGCTTCTTGTAACATACGTTTTTCGTTACGTACGATGATGTCTGGTGCAGCTAAATCTAAAAGACGCTTCAAACGGTTGTTACGGTTGATAACACGACGATATAGGTCGTTCAAATCAGATGTCGCAAAACGACCGCCATCTAGTGGTACTAGAGGACGTAAATCTGGTGGAAGAACCGGAAGCACGCTCATGATCATCCACTCAGGGTTATTACCTGATTGGTGGAATGATTCCATAAGCTTAAGACGCTTAGTGATTTTTTTACGCTTAGTCTCAGAGTTGATTGTTGGTAACTCTTCACGCATTTCTGCGATTAATTGACCAAGGTCTAGTTCGCGTAGCAAATCAAGTACAGCTTCTGCACCCATTTTCGCTTCGAATTCATCACCGTGCTCTTCAAGTGCATCTAGGTACTCTTCTTCACCTAATAACTGGCCACGCTCAAGCGTCGTCATACCAGGCTCAGTTACCACGAATGATTCAAAGTAAAGTACACGTTCAATATCACGCAATGTCATATCAAGCATTAAGCCGATACGCGACGGTAATGATTTTAAGAACCAGATATGCGCCACAGGGCTTGCAAGTTCAATGTGACCCATACGGTCACGACGCACTTTAGTTAACGTTACTTCAACGCCACATTTTTCACAGATCACACCACGGTGTTTTAAGCGCTTATATTTACCACATAAACACTCATAATCTTTCACTGGGCCGAAAATACGGGCACAGAATAAGCCGTCACGCTCAGGCTTGAAAGTACGGTAGTTGATTGTCTCAGGTTTCTTTACCTCACCGTAAGACCATGAACGCACCATGTCTGGTGAAGCAAGACCAATGCGAATTGCATCAAATTCTTCGGTCTTATTTTGTTGCTTCAGAAACTTAAGTAAGTCTTTCACCTTAGCTCTCCTGTCGGAGGTTAATCTTGAGGGCAAGCAAAGCTCACCCCTTCATTCTTTCAGTCCGGCTACCCACTGGGAGGGTAACTGCCGCAGCTCAGGCTGCGGCGGTCGGATTAATTTTCTTCCAACTCGATGTTGATACCCAGTGAGCGGATTTCTTTGAGCAGTACGTTGAATGACTCAGGCATACCCGGTTCCATCTTGTGGTTACCGTCAACGATGTTCTTATACATCTTAGTACGACCATTTACGTCATCCGACTTAACTGTCAACATTTCCTGTAGTGTATAGGCAGCACCGTATGCTTCTAATGCCCATACCTCCATCTCACCGAAACGCTGTCCACCGAACTGTGCTTTACCACCCAGCGGCTGCTGAGTAACTAAGCTGTAAGAACCTGTTGAACGCGCGTGCATCTTGTCATCAACCAAGTGGTTAAGTTTCAACATGTACATGTAACCAACAGTTACTTGACGTTCAAACGCATCACCAGTACGGCCATCGTAAAGTGTTACCTGACCGCTTGATGGATAACCACCTAGCTCAAGTAGCTCTTTGATTTCGCTTTCTTTAGCGCCGTCAAATGCTGGCGTTGCAATTGGTAAACCGCCTTTTAGGTTTTCAGCTAAGCGACGAACTTCATCATCAGAGAAGCTATCAATATCAACTTTCTGACGACAGTCACCCACTTCATACGCCTTCTTAATGAAGTCACGTAATTCAGCAAGTTCACGCTGTTCTTTCATCATCTCTTCGATGCGCTCACCGATACCGCGTGCCGCTAGACCCATGTGAGTTTCAAGGATCTGACCGATGTTCATACGCGATGGTACACCTAGTGGGTTCAATACGATGTCTACGGTACGACCTTTTTCATCGTATGGCATGTCTTCAACTGGCACGATTGTAGAGATTACACCCTTGTTACCGTGACGACCCGCCATCTTATCACCAGGCTGGATACGACGTTTAACCGCTAGGTAAACTTTAACGATCTTCAATACACCCGGTGCTAAGTCATCACCTTGAGTGATCTTGCGACGTTTGTTTTCGAACTTCTTATCGTATTCAGCTTTAAGCTCATCGTACTGTGCAGCTAATTGCTCAAGCTCTGATTGCTGCTGTTCATCTGCAAGGCTTTGCGTAAGCAACTTGTCAGCTGAAAGGCCATCGATACGGCTTTCATCGAAACCAGCTTTAACAAGTAGATTACGTGCACGAGTTAACACACCACCTTCAAGGATCTTGAACTCTTCGTTGAAGTCTTTCTTCGCTTCACGAAGCTGCATGTCTTCAACTTCAAGGGCACGTTTATCTTTTTCAACACCGTCACGGGTGAATACTTGTACGTCGATAACCGTACCAGTTACAGAGTTTGGAACACGTAGTGAGCTGTCTTTAACATCTGACGCTTTTTCACCAAAGATAGCACGTAGTAGCTTCTCTTCAGGAGTCAGTTGCGTTTCACCTTTAGGCGTTACTTTACCGACTAGGATATCGCCGCCTTTTACTTCAGCACCGATATAAACAACACCTGATTCATCAAGCTTGCCAAGCGCAGACTCACCCACATTTGGAATATCCGCAGTGATCTCTTCTGGACCTAACTTAGTATCACGCGCAATACACTGTAGCTCTTGAATATGGATAGTCGTTAGACGATCTTCTTCAACTACGCGCTCAGATAGCAAGATCGAGTCTTCGAAGTTGTAACCATTCCAAGGCATGAATGCCACACGTAAGTTTTGACCCAGTGCTAAGTCACCTAAATCTGTAGATGGACCATCAGCAAGTACATCACCACGTACTACCGGCTCACCAACCATACAAGTTGGCTTTTGGTTGATACAGGTGTTTTGATTTGAACGCGTGTACTTAGTTAGGTTGTAAATGTCGATACCCGCTTCACCTGGAATACGCTCGTCTTCATTTACGTTAACTACGATACGGCTTGCATCGGCATACTTAACCACACCGCCACGTTTAGCAACGATGGTTACACCTGAGTCTTTTGCAAGCGTCAGCTCAATACCAGTACCTACTAGCGGCTTATCTGCTTTCAACGTCGGAACTGCCTGACGTTGCATGTTCGATCCCATCAATGCACGGTTCGCATCATCGTGCTCAAGGAATGGGATAAGCGCCGCTGCCACCGAGATAACCTGCTGTGGAGATACGTCCATATATTGAATGTCAGAACGACCCATGAATGTCGATTCACCTTTGTGACGACATGGGATCTGCTCATCAATAAATTCATTGTTTTCGTCTAAGTTTGAGTTTGCCTGTGCAATTACAAACTGACCTTCTTCGATAGCTGATAGGTAATCAACTTCGTCTGTTACTACACCGTCCGCAACTTTACGGTATGGCGTTTCTAAGAAACCATAGTCGTTAGTACGCGCATACGTAGATAATGAGTTGATCAGACCGATGTTTGGACCTTCAGGCGTTTCGATTGGACATACGCGACCATAGTGCGTTACGTGTACGTCACGTACTTCGAAGCCTGCACGCTCACGTGTCAAACCACCCGGACCTAACGCAGAAATACGACGTTTGTGCGTTACTTCAGATAGCGGGTTGTTTTGGTCCATGAACTGAGACAGCTGTGAAGAGCCAAAGAACTCTTTTACTGCCGCTGAAATAGGCTTAGCGTTGATTAAATCTTGCGGCATTACTGCATCAAGATCACCAAGGCTTAGGCGTTCACGTACTGCACGTTCAACACGTACTAAACCAACACGGAACTGGTTTTCTGCCATTTCACCAACAGAACGAATACGACGGTTACCTAAGTGGTCGATATCGTCAACTTCGCCTTTACCGTTACGGATGTCGATCAATACGCGCATAACCGAAACGATGTCTTCTTTGCTTAATGTGCCTGGGCCTGTATCCGTGTCATAACCTACACGGCTGTTGAACTTCATACGACCAACAGTTGACAAGTCATAACGCTCTTCAGAGAAGAACAAGTTGTCAAATAGCGCTTCTGCCGCTTCTTTTGTTGGTGGCTCACCTGGGCGCATCATACGGTAGATTTCTACCAATGCTTCTAAACGGTTGCTTGTCGAGTCGATACGTACTGTATCTGACATGTAGGCACCACTATCAACGTCGTTGATATAAAGTGTTGCGATGCGAGTGTGACCAGCTTTTACCAGCTCAGCCATTAGCTCAAGCGATAACTCATCGTTAGCAGTGGCAATCACTTCGCCAGTTGACTCGTCGATGTAGTCCTTCGCAACAACACGACCAATGATATATTCGTGCGGTACTTCTAATTGACTAATTTCTTTCTTTTCTAGTGTTTTGATGTGGCGCGCGGTAATACGACGACCAGATTCAATCACTACTTCGCCGTCAGCATCTTTAACATCAAATGCAGCTGTTTCACCGCGTAGACGTGATGGTACAAGCTCCATTAACACTTTACCGTTAGCGACTTCGAACATTGTTGTTTCGAAGAACAAGCCTAAGATCTCTTCTGTAGAGAACTCAAGTGCACGTAAAATGATTGATGCAGGTAGTTTACGACGGCGGTCAATACGAACGTAAAGATTATCTTTTACGTCGAATTCAAAGTCTAACCATGAACCACGGTAAGGAATAACGCGAGCGTTATACAGCACTTTACCAGACGAGTGCGACTTACCACGGTCGTTATCAAAGAATACACCAGGTGAACGGTGTAGCTGAGAAACGATAACACGCTCTGTTCCATTGATAACAAAAGTACCGGTGTCAGTCATGAGCGGAATTTCGCCCATGTATACTTCTTGCTCTTTAATGTCTTTAACTGTGCCTGGTGCATCTTTATCCATTAACACAAGACGTAATTTAACGCGAAGTGGAGCAGAATAAGTCACACCGCGAATTTGACATTCTTTTACATCGAATACTGGCTCACCAATACGATAACTTACGTATTGTAGCTCAGAATTTCCCGAGTAGCTTTTGATCGGAAACACAGAACGGAAAGCAGCTTCCAAACCGTGGTCGCCATCAGCGTCCGGATTCAAGAATTTTTTGAACGATTCCAACTGCGTCGACAGTAAGAAAGGTATGTCCAAAACTTGTGGACGTTTACCAAAATCCTTACGGATACGTTTCTTTTCAGAATAAGAGTAAGCCATGGGGTTCCTCAGCTTGCTGATCTTTGACCCAACCTGTTCTTGTAAGAACAGACTTAACTGGCATTCAAGCCATGATAACAACATCTAATTGTTGTACTAAATGCCATTGCTATTATCAAAAACATGTAAGTTATTGAAAATACCATTGAAATTTAGAATTTTATTGCGCGATAGAAAGCCATCTCGCTATAGCGCAAAAGGGCCGGTGATTAAATAATCACCAGCCCTTGCCTGATTTTTCAGGCAGCGAACCTAGCGTAAGCTAGATTACTTGATCTCAACTTCAGCACCAGCTTCTTCAAGATCTTTCTTAAGTGCTTCAGCTTCTTCTTTAGAAACAGCTTCTTTGATTGGAGCTGGAGCTGACTCAACAAGAGCCTTAGCTTCTTTAAGGCCTAGACCTGTAGCGCCACGTACCGCTTTGATTGCAGCAACTTTGTTACCGCCAGCAGCAGCTAGGATTACGTCGAACTCAGTCTTTTCTTCAGCAGCTTCAGCAGGACCCGCAGCAACAACAGCAGCAGCTGCAGTTACACCGAATTTTTCTTCCATTGCTTCTACTAGTTCAACAACTTCCATTACTGACATTTCAGCAATAGCGTCAAGGATTTGGTCTTTAGTTACAGACATTTCAAATTTCCTAATTATTTACGAACCCATGTGGTTCAAAAAAATTTATTAAAGAAAGGAGCGGGCTTAAATTAAGCAGCTTGCTCAGCTTTCTGTACACGTACCGCTTCAATTGTTTTACACAATTTGCCAGCAGACGCTTCTTTCATAGCGCTCATTAAGCGTGCAACAGCTTCGTCGTAAGTAGGTAGCTTAGCAAGCATATCTACGTCTACAACTTTACCTTCGAATGCAGCTGTCTTAAGCTCGAATGCTTCGTTCTTTTTCGCGAAATCTGAGAAGATACGCGCAGCAGCACCTGGGTGCTCTGAAGAGAAAGCGATAAGGCTTGGACCAACTAGTGATTCGTTAAGGCATTCGTAATCAGTGCCTTCAACAGCACGTTTAGCTAGCGTGTTACGAACAACTTTCATCCATACACCAGCTTCACGAGCTTCTTTACGAAGAGCAGTGATTGCACTTACTGTTACACCACGAGAATCAGCAACAACTGCTGAAAGAGCACCTTTGGCAGCTTCGTTGACTTCAGCAACAATTGCTTTTTTGTCTTGAAGATTTAAAGCCATGGGTGTTACTCCTGGTTTATAGAAAAACAAAGATTTGTTTTTCAGTTCTACTCTACCCTGCTAAAAATTTAGCAGAGATGCTTTTTACGGCGAGAGCCAGAAGATTAGGAAAAATCTAGCTGGGATTCACACCGTCTACGTAGGACGATTAAGGCCAAGGCCCCCTACGGTCTTGGACGGAAGCGCAATTTATCGCGTTACTAAAAAGTGTTGCGAAATTATGCGCTTCAACCCGAATTCTTTGTTTGTTGAATATATTCAAATGAATTTATCAACAAAATGGCGCAAGATTATAGTTCAAAAATTACGCCATGTAAATGCTAAACTCTAATAAATTATACTTGCGTATTTAGAGTAGCTTGGTCAACAGCAACACCTGCGCCCATAGTTGTTGAGATGCTTACTTTCTTCAAGTAAGTACCTTTTGCTTGAGAAGGCTTAGCTTTCTTAAGCGCAACAAGTAGAGATTCAAGGTTTTGTTGTAACTGTTCAGCAGAGAAATCCACTTTACCGATAGTAGTGTGGATAATACCGTTTTTATCGTTACGGTAGCGAACCTGACCAGCTTTAGCATTTTTAACTGCTTCTGCAACGTTAGGTGTTACAGTACCAGTTTTAGGGTTTGGCATTAAACCACGTGGACCTAGGATTTGACCTAGTTGACCTACAACGCGCATTGCATCTGGAGAAGCAACAACAACGTCAAAGTTCATTTCGCCTTTTTTAACTAGTTCAGCAAGGTCTTCCATACCAACTAAATCAGCACCAGCTTCTTTAGCAGCATCAGCGTTAGCGCCTTGAGTGAACACAGCTACGCGAACGTCACGACCAGTACCGTGTGGTAGTACAGTTGCACCACGTACGTTTTGGTCTGATTTACGTGCATCGATACCAAGGTTAACAGCAACGTCAACACTTTCAACGAATTTAGCTGTTGCTAATTCTTTAAGTAATGCAACTGCTTCATTGATTTCGTAATCTTTAGTAGCATCCACTTTTTCGCGGATAGTACGCATACGTTTAGTAAGTTTAGCCATTTCTATTAACCCTCTACGTTCAAGCCCATTGCACGTGCAGAACCTGCAATCGTGCGAACCGCAGCATCCATATCAGCTGCTGTTAAATCTGGACGTTTAGTCTCAACGATCTCTTCAAGTTGAGCACGTGTAACAGTACCCACTTTCTCAGTGTTAGGACGGCCAGAACCAGACTTGATGCCTGCAGCCTTCTTAAGAAGGTAAGATGCAGGTGGAGTCTTCATGTCGAACGTGAAAGAACGATCACTGTATACAGAAATTACTACAGGAACCGGTGCGCCTTTCTCAATAGACTCTGTACGTGCGTTGAACGCTTTACAGAATTCCATGATGTTAACACCGTGTTGACCTAGTGCAGGACCTACTGGAGGACTTGGATTAGCCATACCAGCAGCAACTTGTAGCTTGATTAGAGCTTCAACTTTTTTAGCCATGATAATACCTCATTAGGTGGGTCTTAGCCTTGTGCGCGCGAGGACGCGTACTCAAACGGCTTCCCAATTAAAAAAAACTTTTTGATATTATTAAGATTTAGTGTCTTAACATACAAAAAGGCCGCTGATTATAAGTTAACCAGCGACCTTTTTCAATAGCCAGCGAAGGAAAGATTATTTATCTTTTTCCACTTGGCCGAATTCTAGATCAACAGGTGTTGAACGACCGAAGATAAGTACAGATACTTTCAGACGACTCTTCTCGTAATCAACCTCTTCCACCACACCGTTAAAGTCTGCAAATGGACCATCGGTAACACGAACCACTTCACCTGGCTCAAACAATGTTGCAGGTTTCGGTGCTTCAGCATTTTCTTGCAGACGATTTAGAATACGGTCTGCTTCTTTTTTGCTGATAGGTGCCGGTCTATCTGACGTACCACCAACAAAGCCCATTACACGTGGCGTACTGTTGACTAAGTGCCACGACGCATCGTTCATAACCATTTCAACAAGCACATAACCTGGGAAGAATTTACGCTCAGACTTACGCTTTTGGCCTGCACGCATTTCAACAACTTCTTCTGTCGGTACTAGCACTTCGCCAAAATACTCTTCCAAACCTTCAATTTTAATATGCTCAATGATGGTTTGTGCTACGCGCTTTTCAAAACCTGAAAACGCCTGAATTACGTACCAACGTAATTTCTTTTCTTTGTTCTCATCCGACATGGGATCAGATCTCCAATCCAGTTAAAAAGCCAACAACTCGGAATAAAATGCCGTCCAATCCCCAAAGGATCAACGCCATTACTACTGTCGCAGCCATTACGATAAATGTAGTATGAGTCGTTTCTTGACGCGTAGGCCAAACAACTTTACGTACTTCAATGCGAGACTCTTTTGCAAAAGCAATAAAAGTACGCCCTTTCTCAGTAGTAACTGCAACACCCAAACCTGCAGCTACCGCCGCAACCACACCTACCGCACGTACCAATACAGACATATCTGCATAAAGATAGTTGCCAACTACCGCACCCATTAGTAGCGTGATTGCAATTAGCCATTTTACCATGTCCATCGAGCTTGACGGGTTTTCAACATTAGTGCTCATAATCAATTTTACCTTAAATACAGACACAACAACCCTGCATATAACAGGGTAAATCCATTAAATCCAAATGTACAAATAAGCGCTCATGACTGAAAACACATTATTTTAGATTTGGACTCATGTTATGAATTGGCAGGGGCGGCAGGACTCGAACCCGCAACCATCGGTTTTGGAGACCGCTGTTCTACCAATTGGAACTACGCCCCTGCAAAGTGGATGCCCATTATACTTACGAACAATTTGAAAACAAGAGTAAAAGATGTGCAAACACAAATATTCCATTCAACCACGGTTCATACAACTGTTTAGATGGGTTTGCCAGTGACAAAATCAAGTATCTAATCGGATTAAATCGGGGTTATAAAAGTCTGTCAGCAACCAGATCTGTTCAAAAGCATGGTTGCTTGGGTAATCCAAGTGGCCAACAACAGCAACAAAATCACAATGGTGCCACAATGTGCTCGCATTACGTATCAGTAACCAAGTACGCTCAGAATGATAACGCTTGTAGGCTTTTTGTTTTAATAAGCGGCCCAATGCAAATCGTAACCGCTGCTCTGTAGGGGCCTGAGCCATAGCGGCTAACTCGCGTTGAGTTTCAAGGGATAATGGCCTACCAAGGACTGCCATCGCTTCTTTTTCGCTGCCATAAAGATGTGCAACTTCAATATCTAGGCGCTCACCATCTTGGTAACAGCTGATATCTGGCATATTTGGCTCGTTGTGCCAAATATGCCGCATTGGGGTACCATATTGTTGTTCATAACAACGTAGAAACAGCTTAGCTGCGTCATGTTCCAACTTTAGCTTTTCTAAATCACTTTCCCGAAGTAGAGATTGTTTCATGTATATCCGCTAATAAGCTTGAGGCACCAAAACGGAAATGCTCCGCATTTACCCACTGGACACCCATAATTTCTTCGGCTAGACGTAGATATTCAGCGGCCTGTGCGACTGTTTTAACACCACCGGCGGCTTTAAAGCTTACATCCTTACCTGAGCGCTTTATACACTCAAGTATAGTGCGTGTTGCATCTAATGTGGCATTTACACTCACTTTTCCTGTACTGGTTTTAATAAAATCAGCCCCAGCGAGCATCGCGACTTCACAGGCTTGATTGATCAACGCCTCTGTTTCTAACACTCCACTCTCTATGATAACTTTTAGCTTTGCCCTATCTTTACATATCGTTTTGCTGGAGTTGACATATTGCCAAGGTGTATCTGGATCGCCCGCGATAAGTTGCTGATAAGGCAATACTAAGTCGATTTCGTCTGCGCCGTCTGCCAGCGCTTGCTCAGTTTGTGCCAGCACCGCCTTGAGTGGTTGTTTACCATCAGCGAAGTTTGTCACCGTTGCCACTTTCACTTCCAGCAAGTTACGCTTAGCGAGTAAACGCTTGGCCAACGCCACGAATTGCGGGTAAACGCATAGCGCAGCAGGTACACCAAATTCGGGATTGATACTTTCAATTAGTGCAGCAATAGCATGTTCGTCATCGCTATCATTCAATGAGGTTAAGTCCATTAAACTTAATGCCATTGTCGCATCTTCATGCAATGCCATAATTCGATTCCAGTGAGTTCAACATTTCTAGCTTAGTAAAAAGCATCCTCAGCAAACACCACAGGACATATGTCCGCAAAAACTAAGCCCTTTAACAATGTCATGCTGAATAACTCATAACCAAACACTATAAGCAGTCTGACACAGAAAGAATTAACGTGCAAAGTGTTGTAAATAAAGGCTTAAGCCATTTTCAAAGGTTGCATATAACTTGTAGTTATATAAACTAGGTTTTAATTATTTTTTACTCTGTTGGGAGCACTATATTCTGCTTCCGTATTCACCACTTTGAGCGCATCGTGGTTATGTTATTTATATGCTTGTGGAGCAGACTGTGCAGTATTTACCTATATTCACCAAACTTGATAATAAGCCGGTACTCGTCGTCGGTGGCGGTGATGTAGCACTCAGGAAGTGCCGTGCGTTGGTAAAGGCACGTGCTGAAGTCACTTTGGTTGCGCCCAACTTCTGTGACGAGCTTCACGAACACGCAGCTCAAGGTGAAGTCACACTTGTAAGCGAGCATTTCGATGCAACCCATTTAGATGGAAAAATGCTCGTCATCGCAGCCACAGACAACGACTCAGTGAACAATACGGTCTTTGAACTCGCAAATGCGCGCAATATCTTCGTCAATGTTGTGGATGATCAGCCTAAGTGCACCTTCATTTTCCCTTCTATTGTAGATAGAAATCCTATAACCATTGCTATTTCCAGTGCAGGTACGGCTCCGGTACTCGCTCGCCGATTAAGAGAAAAGTTAGAGACCTTGATCCCACAGCATATTGGTCCTTTGGCTAGACTCGTTGGTGATTTTCGTGCCCAAGTTAAAAAACGATATAAACATTTTGCTGACAGACGTCAATTTTGGGAGCGTGTCTTCGACTCAAGCGTGGTCAGTAAAGTGCAAACAGGAAATACCGAAGCTGCCGTCGAGCAACTACATGGTATGCTTAATGCAGCACCAACTCCTGAGGGTGAAGTCTACGTTGTTGGTGCAGGTCCAGGTGATCCCGAATTGCTTACTTTAAAAGCACTACAACTGATGCAGCAGGCTGATGTTGTGGTTTACGACTATCTAGTTTCTGACGAAATTATGGAGTTAGTTCGCCGAGATGCTGATTTAATCTGTGTAGGTAAACGCCTTGGTAACCATAGTGTTAAGCAAGAGGATACTAACCAGATGCTGGTTGATTTGGCTAAGCAAGGCAAAAAAGTGTGTCGTATAAAGGGCGGCGATCCATTTATATACGGCCGCGGAGGCGAAGAGGTGCAGGTATTGGCAGAAAACCGAGTGAAGTACCAGATAGTGCCTGGCATAACCGCAGCGGCGGGTTGTAGTGCCTATGCCGGTATTCCATTGACGCACCGAGATCATGCTCAAGCAATTCAATTTGTTACCGGTCATTGTAAGAAGGACGGACAAGAGCTAGATTGGTCATCACTTGCGAAGCCTAATCAGACTTTAGCGATTTATATGGGTGTTATTAAATCCCCTCATATTCAGGCACAACTGCTCAAATATGGTCGAGATGGTAAAACACCCGTTGCAATTATTGAAAATGGTACCCGCAAAGAACAAAGGGTAGTAAGAATGCAATTGAACCAATTAGCTGCTGAAATAGAAGCGCATAAAATTGTATCGCCAGCGTTACTTATTATTGGCGAAGTTGCCGCTTTACATGAGCAACTTGCTTGGTTTGGCAAAACAGCACAAGTAAGCAGCTTCGCTCAGCCACTTACCGGTGTGGCATAAAAACAATTTATTTTATATTTAATTTTTGATGTAGGACGACGACCATGGCTTTAACACACCTTCAGCAACTTGAAGCTGAGAGTATAAAGATTATTCGCGAAGTCGCCGCGGAGTTTGAAAACCCAGTCATGCTTTACTCTATTGGTAAAGACTCTTCGGTACTTCTTCACTTAGCTCGAAAAGCTTTCTTTCCTGCTAAGATCCCATTTCCACTATTGCATGTTGATACTGACTGGAAATTTCGCGAGATGATTGAGTTTCGTGACCGTATCGCCAAAGAATATGGTTTTGATCTGTTGGTACACAAGAACCCGGAAGGCATTGCTATGGGCATTGGGCCTTTTACCCATGGTTCTGCAAAGCATACCGACGTTATGAAAACACAGGGCCTAAAACAAGCCCTCGACAAATATGGGTTTGATGCTGCATTTGGCGGTGCTCGTCGAGACGAAGAGAAATCTCGTGCAAAAGAGCGTGTTTACTCATTCCGTGATAAGCATCACCGCTGGGATCCTAAGAACCAACGACCAGAGTTATGGAATACTTATAACAGCCAAGTAAATCCAGGTGAAAGTATTCGTGTTTTCCCATTGTCTAACTGGACTGAGCTGGATATCTGGCAATATATCTATCAAGAAAATATTGAAATGGTTCCTCTGTACCTCGCCAAAGAAAGGCCTGTGGTAGAGCGCGACGGTACATTGATCATGGTTGATGATGATCGTATGCCACTTGAAGAGGGCGAAGTGCCACAAATGAAATCGGTGCGTTTTCGTACCTTGGGCTGCTACCCGCTAACAGGCGCGGTGGAGTCGACGGCCAGTACATTAACTGAGATTATCGAAGAAATGTTGTTATCAACATCATCAGAGCGAGAAGGTCGTGTCATTGATCATGATTCTGCAGGCTCAATGGAGAAGAAAAAACGTGAGGGGTACTTCTAATGTCGACTGCCAATGAAGTAAAAGAATTAGGTATTGAAGCTTATCTTGCTCGCCAGCAAGACAAGAGCCTGCTACGTATGATGACTTGCGGCAGTGTAGATGATGGAAAGTCAACGTTGATTGGCCGCTTACTGCACGATAGCCACCAAATTTATGAAGATCAGCTTGCTGCGCTACACAAAGACAATGAAAAAGTTGGTAATGCCGGTGAAGAGCTAGACTTAGCATTACTTGTGGATGGCCTGCAAGCAGAGCGTGAGCAAGGGATCACCATTGATGTAGCTTATCGATATTTTTCAACAGCTAAGCGTAAATTCATTATCGCAGACACGCCTGGACATGAACAATATACTCGTAATATGGTAACGGGTGCATCTACCAGTGACTTGGCTATTATCCTAGTTGATGCTCGCTATGGTGTTCAGATCCAAACCAAACGCCACAGCTTTATCTGTGATTCACTTGGTATTAAACAATTTGTGGTCGCTGTAAACAAAATGGACATCTGTAACTTTGATGAAGCCGTTTTTAACCGTATCAAAGAACAGTATCTTGAGTTTGCAAAGCAGCTAAATGTTACGGACATAAAGTTCGTGCCAATGTCTGCGCTCAAAGGTGACAACGTGGTAACACGCTCACAACATACGCCTTATTATAAAGATAAACCATTGTTAGAGCTGCTAGAAGATTCTCCAGCTGCACTGGCAAATACAGACTTTGAAGCACGTTTCCCTGTGCAATATGTTGTACGTCCAAACCTAGATTTCCGTGGCTTTCAGGGCACGCTCACATCAGGCTCGTTAGAAGTTGGCCAAGCGGTGAAGATACTTCCTTCAGGTAAACGTTCTAGCATCAAAGAACTGGTGACTTTCGATGGTAACTTAGAGCGAGCTCAAACAGGTCAAGCGTTTACTATCACACTGAATGACGAAGTTGACGTAAGCCGCGGCGATGTAATTGTACCGGCTGAGTCTGACGCTGAGGTGACCAACTTAGTTCAAGCAAAGCTAGTTTGGATGCATGAATCACCCTTGGTGATTGGTAAAAGCTATAACTTCAAACTGGGCAGCAAAAATACCTCTGCCATCGTGAAGTACATCGATCACACAATCGATGTAAATACGTTGGAAAAAGGCCAAGCAGACACCTTACAATTGAACGAAATTGCCATCGTGACGCTTGAACTAACAGAAAGTATTTTGGCCGATGTTTATCGTAACAACCGCGAAACAGGCGCATTTATCTTAATCGACCGCCTAAGTAACTTGACGGTTGGCGCTGGCATGGTTGAAAACCTGTTAGCGGCACAAAATGCATCACATTCACAGTTTAGTGAGTTTGAAATTGAACTTAATGCTTTGGTACGCAAGCACTTCCCACACTGGCAAGCGCTTGACATCAGTAAACTTAAGTAATGACCTAACACCTGTTAATAGGAGCATCTCTCAGTGCATGAGCAAATCATTTTAACAGGTATCATGTTAGTACTAGTCGGTTGCCTTTTCGGCAGCCGACTGAATCCTGCATGGCTATTTGTTGGGGCCATAAGTATCAGCTACCTGTCAGGCTTAATTGAGCTTGAGGAAATGCTTGTTAACTACGCAAACCCCTCTTTAATAACCCTTATCTTGCTGATTTTGGTATCCATTGCGATAGAAAAAACCACATTGGTACAAACCTTGGCGCGATCGCTGGCAAAAGGTAGTTTGTCTTGTTCAGTAATGAAGTTGGGCTTATCGACAGCTTTTTTATCTTCGTTTACCAACAATACGGCCGTTGTGGCATCACTCATCTCTGCAATAAAAGATAGCCCAACCCACTCTCCTTCAAAGCTATTATTGCCATTGTCTTATACAGCAATTCTGGGAGGGACATTAACCTTAATCGGCACTTCCACCAATCTCATCGTCAATGGCTTTGCCGTCGACGCGGGCATGGCGCCATTAGGCTTTTTTGACTTTACCTTAGTTGGGTTAGGTGCATTGTTAGCAGGCTTGCTAACGATTATGGTGCTACTAAAATATCTTCCCGATAATGGCAAAAACGATCAAGAAGTAGTGCCATTTTATCTCGAAGGTAAAGTGCAACCAGGTTCAAAGTTGATTGGTCGCACCGTTGAAGAAAATGGCCTACGCGACCTGAAAGACTTATTCCTCGCAGAGATTATTCATGGCGATCGCCGTATTATTGCGGTAACACCACAACAGGTAATTCAACAAGGTGATGTTTTACTATTTGTTGGAGATATCAAGTCAGTGCCACTTCTAGCACAATTTGACGGCCTAAAAATCGTTCATGACAAGCATGAAAAAGATGTAGAGCATTTGGTCGAAGTGGTGATGAGCCAATCATCTAAGTTTATCGGAAAGACTGTTAAAGAAATTCGTTTTCGCGAGCAATTTCACGCAGCCGTAATTGCAATTCGCCGTGGTCATGACCGCCTGCAAGGTGGCCTAGGTCAGGTTCGATTACAAGCTGGTGACTCTCTTATTCTTGCCCCTGGCAGTCAGTTTTATGAACTACCCGATCTTAAACGCGAGTTTGTTTATATTTCGGGGTTGGACTTACAAACTCATCTGCAATCGAAGCAATCCAATTTTGTACTCGGTGCGTTTACCGCCGTACTAGCACTGAGCATATTCGATATAGTCCCGCTTGTTAAAGGCCTAATGGTACTTTTAGTCGGCCTTATGTTAATGGGCACCATTAAAATAAATGAATTGAAACGACGCTTTCCACTTGAACTGGTTGCTATCGTCGGCAGTGCTATTGGACTTGCAAAGCTAATGATCAATACTGGCTTGGCCGGCCAAATCTCCAGTGCTTTGTTCTTCTTGCTAGGTGACTTTGGTCCTTATGGCGCCTTCATCGCCATATTCGTAATGACCGTGGTATTTACCGAGTTGATCACCAACAATGCAGCCGCAGCCCTCTCTTTCCCTGTTGCGTATGCCTTAGCAGTTGGCTTTGGTGTCAACCCGTTACCTTTTGTTATGGCAGTGGCTTTTGGTGCATCAGCAAGTTTTATCTCGCCCTTTGGCTATCAAACCAACCTAATGGTGTACAGCGCAGGCAACTATCGGATCAAAGACTATGTCACGATGGGGTTACCCCTCTCCCTTATTTATTCGGTGACCGTTTTAACCTTAATACCTTTAGTGTTCCCATTTTAATAGGTAGTAATATGGATGAAAATATAGTTTGGCATAACTATGCCGTTGATAAAGCCCAACGTAGTGAACATAAGCGTCATAAGCCCTGCGTGCTTTGGTTCACAGGTTACTCTGGCTCTGGTAAAAGTACCGTTGCAGGTGCACTAGAAAGTGCGCTACATCAGCAAGGTGTACATACCTATCTGCTAGATGGAGATAATGTACGTCATGGCCTATGCAAAGATTTGGGGTTCAGTGATGCTGACCGCGTGGAAAACATTCGCCGTGTAGGTGAGCTGAGCAAATTGATGGCTGATGCTGGTTTGGTGGTATTAACAGCCTTTATTTCCCCGTTTCGTGCAGAACGTGATATGGTACGTGAGCTATTAGCAGACGGTGAGTTTATTGAAGTCTTTTTGGATACACCTTTAGATGTGTGTGAACAACGAGATCCCAAGGGACTGTACAAAAAAGCTAGAGCTGGGGAGATAAAACACTTTACTGGGATAGATTCTGATTATCAGGTGCCTAGTAACCCTGAAGTGCGTTTAGATACCAGTAAAAACACCTTGCAGCAATCCGTCGAACAGTTAGTAGAGTATCTAAAAACTAGAAACATCATAGGATAAGTTATGAACCAGACCGATCTATTGGAAGAGATCTTACTGTTAGCACGCAAAGCGGGTGACGCCATCATGCCGATTTATGCCAAAGATTTTAATATCGAGTATAAGGCTGATGAAAGTCCAGTAACCGATGCCGATTTCGCGGCCCATAAGGTAATAGTTGAAGGTCTAAAAAAACTCACTCCCGAGCTGCCTATTTTGAGTGAAGAAAGTGCCGATATTGATTGGCCAACCCGACAAGCATGGGAACAATACTGGCTGGTCGACCCAATCGACGGTACTAAAGAGTTCATCAAAAAGAATGGCGAATTTACCGTCAATATTGCGTTAATCAAAAACGCTAAACCAATACTGGGGGTGGTACATGCACCCGCTTTGAATGTCAGCTATTTAGCAGCTGAAGCCATTGGTGCATTTAGAGAGTGTGGCGAAGCGCGCATTGAACTAAAAGTGACTAAAAAGCCTAACAAAGGCAAAATTCATGTGGTTGGTTCTCGTTCACACCCATCTCCTGACTTAGCAACATATCTCGAACAATTTGAAGAAGTTGAAATGGTTCCTAAGGGCAGCTCGCTAAAGCTGTGTCTCGTTGCTGAAGGCCAAGCTGATATTTACCCTCGACTTGGACCAACTTGTGAATGGGATACGGGTGCAGGTCACGCTGTCGCAGAAATTGCAGGCGCAACGGTCAGCCAAATTGATGGTACGCCACTGCAATACAACCAAAAAGAGAGTTACCTCAACCCTTATTTTGTGGTTTCACGCCTAATTGATTAGTATCGACTAAAAGCATGGACTGAGTCCATGCTTTTACGCTCCAGCTTACGCGCCATATAACGTGCGCATCGCTTTGTAATCGATGCCAAACTGACGCTCAAACCAACTATTTACATAATCATCATCAGGTGCCACGCGAGCACATCTGAGCACATTTTCAGTCGAGTTTTGCGCATACTGATTTTGGCAGTATTGGTTAGCCCATAGTTTTGTCAGCTCTTCGCTGGTGCCTTGTGTCAGGTGCTTTAAATAGTCAGAAAATGCGCCCGTTTGATCTAAAAATTTGGCCGTTCTAGGGGTTAACTCAGCTTCTTCAAAGTCGGCACTATGACTGACGGTTCGATTGTTTTTGCTATCTATATACTGATTTGCAAACTGCATTGTAGCCAATTGGCCACTGTAGCTTAAGCGTGCAGAGTATTCTTCATAGTAGTGTGTTTGTGGATAGATATAGACCCGTTCAATATCTACCTCAACTTGTTTAGATTTGTCATTTGGATCAAGACGTAGCTCCTTGACCAAATAGCGTTTTTCCTGTTGCTTTTGTATGCTGTTGCGCTGATAGTCAACATCGGCGGTTATCGTCAAGTTAAGTACATTATCACCAAAAGGAGAGTACCAAATACTTTGCTGAAACTGGTCTTTAAGCTCCCTGAGGGCACCATCTATTAACTGCTGATGAGCGCGTCGTTTTGAGGTATTAAGTTGTAGTTGCTTATTGAAAACAATACTTCTATAACGGCTTTGGTCACGCTGATCTAGCTTGAACGTTGGTGACACTCCCCAAGCCGAGCAATATTTTTGTGCGAGCTGTTTGAGAAAAAAACGCTGTCCCTGCACCTGCTCAGCCAGCGTGTGACATTTGTTTGTTGCTTGTTCGCTTAGTTGTTGCTGATAGCCCGTCAACAATGAAGTAAGTTGCGCGTTGGCGACCAAAAACGCATACTTGTGCTCAAACCAACGAAACTTATCTGGATATGTGCTGCTGGCTAGATCTTTGGCTTGAGTACGTAAAAACTGCTCAGCGTAACGAATTTCCTCACTTTGTGTTGCAGCTTGTGCCCCCATCGCTTCAATATGCCAAGCGCTTTGATTTCTCAAGATAGCTTCAAGCTTATCCGCAGCCCCCACTTGATTTGCAGCCAATCGCAACATGCGAACCTCAATGAGTCCGCGGTCTATAATTTTGTGGCGGGCCTGATTAAGCCGCTGCTGAGCCTCAACATCTGTTGCATCTTCGTTTAAAGCTTGCTGATAAAATTCGGCTGCCTGTTGATACATGCCCTGTTCGTATAATTTGTCTCCTTTTTCAACGAGGCTGGTACAGGCGCTGAGAAAAAAAACCGCGCCCACTAACGCTAACATACGAGTCATACCGCTTAAATCCTTGTGTTCACTACCTATCAGGCTGTTTTATTTCTGAGTATAGATCCATTGTATCCAATTAAGGCGCACTAGGCGACGGATAAAATAACACCAAAATGTATCACTTTGACTACGCTTTATAAAAAGGGAAAAAAACAGGGCGAGAATAATGCAACAATCAATCCGCTGGATAGCCACAGGGGCTTTATTAATATTCCAAAGTATCGTGCATGCTGATGAGTCAAATGATCCAGTACATATTTATACCGAAGACTTCCCTCCTTATCAGGAGTTTCTGGGGCCGGGGCGAATTGGCGGAGTCGCTACAGATTTGGTAAAAATGCTTTTTGAGCACAGCAAAATTGATTACAAAATTCATGTTCTACCTTGGTTTAGAACCAATCATGTGGTGAACAATACCCCCAACGCCTTTATTTACTCTCTGGCACGCACACAAGAGCGCGAAAAGCAATATCATTGGGTCGCCCCCCTGTGCGAAATAAATGTATCTTTCTATAAGCTCAAAGCGAGAAAAGATATAAAGATTAATGATATTGAGGATGTCAGGCAATACGTTGTCGCCGTGGCCTCAGGACAACCAACCGAGCAACATTTGGTGGAAATCGGGTTCAGCCAAGATGATAACTTAGTGATCCTAGCCAGCCATGAACAAGGCGCACAAATGCTCAACAAAGCACGAGTTGACCTGTTGTATGGCGCCGACCTATTCGTGAAAAATGTACAAATGGCATTAGGTAGGCACGGAGAGTGGGAGCGTGTTTATGTTTCTCCCCATTTGAGTAAACGCATGTACCTCGCCGCCAATATTAACAGCGATGAGAGCTTAATCAGCAAACTGCAAAAAAGCCATCACATGCTTAAAAGCAAGCTCAATACCGAGGCCCGCTGTGAGCAGGCAATAAGAGCGCATTAAGCCGCTAGCCCACTCGCGCCAACTGCCGCACTTGTACCTTAGCAAATACTTTGTTCAAGCACTCTTTGGTGACGACGATATTAAAGTGCCTTTGTAGCAACTGCTGCAGCTGAGACACACTACGGATCTCCAGCTCGCTTTGTGTCTGCTCGCGCTCATCTAGGCATAAAAAAGTCGTATTGCGGATCAGGTAGCGCTTGCCATCATCAACACGTGACACAACCAGGTTATTCACAAACGCCGCCTCGGGATGCTGGTGACTGTAAAAATGCCCCACCTCGCAGTCCTCTTCAAATACCTTTGCTAAGTCAATCTCATATAAAGTGAGTGACTCAGGTTCAAGTAACGAGACTTTCACATGGGAGTCTGTACATTCTACCCGATACTGATTGGGTCCTTCGTTGGCCACATGATCATGATCGATGGCAATCGGCATGATAGGCACCTTTACGCCAAAACCCACATCCACCACATATGTGTGATCATTATAAGTGAGTAAGGTGACTCGATGCGTTCGCGGATTATCGCTTTTACCACTAAGCATCACCCGTGCTAATGCGGGCCTGACACTGTAACCGAGCGCTTCAAGCGCTAAAAACATCACGCGATTATGCTCAAAGCAATAACCACCTTGGCGCAGTGCAATTAGCCGCTCAAACAGCGCTTCAGGTTCAAGACTTAGGTAAGTGCCCTGCATCGCATTAATGCTGCTGAAGCTGTACATAGCTATGTGCTGCGCCTGTAAGGCTTGCACAAAACTTAAAGTACCTACGGGGGCGTGAATAGAGAAGCGACTGAGGTAATGAATAATATATTCTGCGATAGGTGATGATTTTAGCTCTAGCATCCAGTTTTCCTTATACTTTTAAAGTCGTTACACGTACGATAAAAGCTCAAGTAAGGTTGAGGTCAAACGCTTTTTACGGTTTTTTAGAGACAATGATTATCATCATTAACGTACAAAATCATGGACGAAGTCCGTGGCTTTTGCGCAAGGTGAAATGCCCCAGTCTAACAATGGCTGCGGGACTCTCCGTCGGATGGCGCTTCGCTTATCCGACCTACCACTTTTTGCAGGCATTAAAAAAGGTCACCGAAGTGACCTTTTTTACAGTGTTACTGCAATCTAGAAATTATTCTACGATTGTAGCTACAACACCAGCACCAACTGTACGGCCACCTTCACGGATAGCGAAGCGTAAACCTTCGTCCATCGCGATTGGGCAGATTAGCTCTACAGTCATCTTGATGTTGTCACCAGGCATTACCATTTCTACGCCTTCTGGTAACTCAACGTTACCTGTTACGTCAGTTGTACGGAAGTAGAACTGTGGACGGTAGCCTTTGAAGAATGGCGTGTGACGACCACCTTCATCTTTCGAAAGTACGTATACTTCTGAAGTGAACTTCGTGTGAGGTGTGATTGAACCAGGCTTCGCTAGTACTTGACCACGCTCAACTTCGTCACGCTTAGTACCACGTAGTAGTGCACCAATGTTCTCACCCGCACGACCTTCGTCTAGAAGCTTACGGAACATCTCAACACCCGTACAAGTTGTCTTCGTAGTTTCTTTGATACCTACGATTTCAACTTCGTCGTTCACGTTGATGATACCAGCTTCAACACGGCCTGTTACTACTGTACCACGACCCTGGATTGAGAATACGTCTTCGATAGGCATGATGAATGGCTTATCGATGTCACGCTCTGGCTCTGGGATGTAAGAATCTAGTGCTTCTGCAAGCTCAACGATTTTGTCTTCCCACTCTTTCTCACCTTCTAACGCTTTAAGCGCTGAACCTTGGATTAGAGGTAGGTCATCACCTGGGAAGTCATACTCAGAAAGAAGTTCACGTACTTCCATCTCTACTAGCTCTAGAAGCTCTTCGTCGTCAACCATGTCACATTTGTTCATGAATACGATGATGTAAGGTACACCAACCTGACGAGAAAGTAGGATGTGCTCACGTGTTTGAGGCATAGGACCGTCAGTAGCAGCAACTACTAGGATCGCGCCGTCCATCTGTGCAGCACCAGTGATCATGTTTTTAACATAGTCAGCGTGTCCTGGACAGTCTACGTGTGCGTAGTGACGAGTCGGTGTATCGTACTCAACGTGTGAAGTTGAGATTGTGATACCACGCTCACGCTCTTCTGGAGCGTTATCGATTGATGCGAAGTCTTTTGCTACACCACCGTATACTTTTGCAAGTACGTTAGTGATTGCTGCTGTTAGAGTTGTTTTACCGTGGTCAACGTGGCCGATTGTACCTACGTTTACGTGCGGTTTTACGCGTTCAAACTTTTCTTTTGCCATGACGGAACCTATCAGTTTTTGTGTATCTAGATTACATATAAAAATAACCCGCCATATGCGAGCTAAGATTATTCTTTCAGTTATTTAATGACAAATCAAAGGAAGTATTTGAGAAGATTCTTAAGACTGGTGCTGATAGGCAGATTTGAACTGCCGACCTCACCCTTACCAAGGGTGCGCTCTACCAACTGAGCTATATCAGCACACCAGAATACTGGAGCGGGCAGCGGGAATCGAACCCGCATCATCAGCTTGGAAGGCTGAGGTAATAGCCATTATACGATGCCCGCTTTAGGAACCTGTTCTTAACTACCTCGAACCGTCAAGAATAAAGTGGTGGAGGGGGCTGGATTCGAACCAGCGAAGGCAGTGCCGTCAGATTTACAGTCTGATCCCTTTGGCCGCTCGGGAACCCCTCCACGAAAAATTCTTTCCTAAAGCATCTGCAGATTGCAGTGTAAAAAATGGTGCCGACTATCCGAGTCGAACGGATGACCTACTGATTACAAGTCAGTTGCTCTACCAACTGAGCTAAGTCGGCACTGCTTTAGTACGGGGCGAGATTCTAGAGCAAGGTTTCGGGCGATGCAACAACAATCTGCAAAAAAATGTGAAAATAATGCTTAAGTGCTCAGATTTACGGCAAAAACGCGCTAAAACATTCAAAGTTGAATGTTTTTACGCCAAAACAGTAGTCCCTGAAAGACCAAAAAGTCATGAAACAAAGTCTCACATTCAAGCTGCTGAGATATAAATTCACCGTATCCGCCTGCACAAATCACGTTAAGGTCATGTTTATCACACTCTAAGCTTGCTATTCCCGCATACACAGCCCCCAATGTTGCCACCAAAGCGCCATTTTTGACCGCATTAGGCGTATTCTTACCCAGTTCCTGGGTATATAAGCTTTGCTCATCACTGAATACTTTTTGCGTATTACTCACCACACTGCTGACCATCATATCCAACCCCGGCAGTATCCAGCCACCCAAATGCTGGCCACGGGCGCTAAGCACATCTACTTTGGTGGCGGTGCCCGAATCAACAATGACACAATGCTTGTTAGGATATAAATAATGACATGCCACCACAGTTAACCAGCGATCGATCCCAAGGTTTTGATATTGTGTATACGCACAGTGTAATTGGCCTAACACAGGTGTTACATAAGCGTGAATAATTGGAATGTTCAACTGCTGCGCTTTGACGGTGTAGGGAGTTAATTCATCTGACTTTCCGACTTGTGCCACCAGCACCTCGCTGAGCTTCCCCCACGGAATATCGCTTTGCGCTATCACCTTTATAGTTTGTTGCTCAGCCAAGGCTAACTTGACCGCGGTATTGCCCACATCTATTAACAAACGCATTAGTCGTCCTTACGCAATGATATTTCACCACCAAAATAGCTTTTTAATTCACCATCCTGACGTAATACAATCCCGCCTTGTTCATCGATACCTTCACACACTCCACGCCACTGGCGTTGACCAGTACTTAGTGTAACAACTTCTCCTGCAAAAGCATTGAGCGCGTTCCACTGCACTTTCATCTCAGCCAAACCAGTTTTCTGGTATTGCGCCAAACGCGCAGTCAAGCACTGGGTGAGCACAGCAACCAGTTGATTTTTATCCAGTGTTCCGATATGACTCGACAAGTCTGTCCAAGGTTGGTCGATATGAGATGAGGCGCCATCTGGCATGAGCAAATTAATACCTATACCAATCACTAGGTGACAAGGGCCTTCTACTTGACCATCTAACTCCACTAGCACCCCAGCGAGTTTCTTGCCATTTAGGTAAATGTCGTTTGGCCATTTGAGTGATACATCGAGTTGATACAAAGACTTCAAAGCATCATATACCGCTAACCCCACCGCAATAGATACCCCCATGGCAGCTTGCAAACCATCATCTAATCGCCAGTAGTAACTGTAATAAAGGTTTGCGCCAAAGGGGGATTGCCATGTACGACCGCGCCTACCTCGACCGGCTTGTTGCATTTCCGCCGCTAAGATCTGCCCCGAAGCCATCGGTCGCTTTGCTTGCACACGGCGCATTAACTCACTATTGGTTGAATCAATCACCGCAGCCACTTCTATTGGATTATGGCACTGTAACTGAGTGAGGTGCTGACTTATCTGCGTTTTATCTAACAAAGGTAAACTGTGGTTAAGACTGTAGCCCTTGCCACTGACGGTAAATATATCAATTCCCATCTCTTGCAACGAAGCAATATGTTTTGACACCGCCGCTCGGCTAATGCCTAACTGTTCTCCCAACAATTGTCCAGACACAAACCCACCTTGGTTGAGTGCATTCAAAACCGCAAGCTTGTTACCTTGAAGCGCTTTAGCCATTCATGACTCCCTGAATGTGTATTTCGTCATATTGCCCCATCAGACGTACTTCATGCTCCAAACGGACACGGAACTGACCCCAAACCTGTTGCTGAATATATTCTATCATGGCTATCAAATCTTCTGCGCTGCCTTTACCTTGGTTCACCAACACCAGAGCCTGCTGCTGATAAACAACAATATCGCCAATTTGGTGGCCCTTGAGGCCAAGTTGTTCTATTAACCACCCCGCAGCAATTTTTTGCTGCTGCGGGTCAACATAATAAACAGGCATATTTGCAAAGCGCTGTTTGAGCACAGCTATCATCTCATTGCTGACAATAGGGTTTTTAAAAAAGCTGCCCGCATTGGCCAGTAGCTGTGGATCTGGTAGCTTACTTTGTCGGACATTGATGACCGTGTCACACACTTGCTTGGCTGTTGGTTGTTGCTCATGAAGAGCTTGTAATGGACCATAACTTAGCTGCGGCCGCCATTGCTTATTCAATCTAAGTCCCACACGCGTGATCACAAAGCATCCTTTGCGTGCATGTTTAAACACAGAATCACGATAGCCAAATTCACACTGCTCATTACTCAGCTTGACACATTGCTTTGTTGCAATATCAAAGCCCTCAACGTACTCAACAAATTGTGCTAATTCAACGCCATAAGCGCCAATATTCTGCACGGGGGCCGCTCCTACGGTGCCTGGGATTAACGCTAAGTTTTCTAACCCAGCAATATTTTGCTCTAGCAAATAGATGACCAGCGCGTGCCAATTTTCTCCTGCGGCCACTTCTACCAACCAGTTGTCACCGCGTTCTTCAATTGTGATGCCTCGAAGCGCAATCTTCAGTACGGTGCCGGCAAAATCATCGACAAAGATGGTATTACTCCCTTCTCCAAGCAAACAAAATGGCTTTGAGAAATCAATACCTTCAAGTTGGTGCCAATCACTAATAGTCACTAGCTGATGGCATTGACTGGGTAGGGCAAATGTATGTAGAGACTGTAAAGCGTGCACTGCATGGCCTTAACAAATAATTTCAATAGCGCTAGTTTACCCGATCACTTAACTGGGCGCATCCATGTGTGATCTTAACCACAAGCGTGTTATAACATGACCACAAACACTCCATAACGAGCAAGGATTTTATGAAATTAACAGCCTTCGCGACCAGCCTTGCGCTGGCGGGACTCTCACACTCTGTCACAGCAACTCAAGCAGTAGACCAACACACCTATGCCAATCTCAATGATGTAATCTCAACTCATCTGCACCTAGATTTGGACGTAGACTTTGCCGACAAACAACTAGAAGGCTTTGTTGAGCACACCTTGGAGTGGAAGAATAGCAAAGCTCGCACTTTGGTACTTGATACCCGTGATTTAGAAGTCGATAAAGTGATGTATCAAGGTCGTGATGGCAAATGGCATAAGGCCAGCTTCACACTTGCCAAACGTGATGATGTAAAAGGCGCTAAGCTGACAATACGTTTCAAAGAACAAGCAAAAAAAGCACGCGTTTATTATAACAGCCTGCCACAAGCATCTGGCCTACAGTGGCTAACACCCATCCAAACAGCCAGCAAAACACACCCGTTCATGTACAGTCAGTCTCAGGCTATTCATGCCCGCAGCTGGATCCCAGTACAGGATACTCCGGCCATGCGTGTCACTTACTCGGCTCGCATCAACACTCCGAAAGACGTGCGAGCGGTGATGAGTGCAGATAACTCGGGCGCACTTATCAAAGATGGCGATTATTGGTTTGATATGCCTCAAGCTATCCCACCGTATTTAATCGCTATCGGTGCGGGCAACCTTGAATATAAAGAAATGTCTCACCAAACGGCAATTTTTGCTGAGCCGCAAATCTTGGATGCCTCGGTTGCGGAGTTTAATGACACGCAAACCATGATCAACAAAACCAATGCTATGTACGGCGAGTATGCATGGGGTCGTTACGACTTGTTAATGCTACCACCAAGCTTTCCATTTGGCGGCATGGAAAATCCACGTTTATCCTTTATCACACCAACGGTTGTCGCCGGTGATAAGAGTTTGGTGAATCTAATCGCCCATGAACTGGCTCATTCTTGGTCTGGTAACTTGGTTACCAACGCGACATGGGAAGACTTGTGGTTGAACGAAGGTTTTACGTCGTATGTTGAAAACCGCATCATGGAAGAAGTATTTGGTCGAGAACGTGCGGTAATGGAGCAAGCACTAGATGCAGCGGGTTTACGCGCACTACTCAAAACGATCGCTGCACCCGACACACGCTTGAACCTAAAGCTTAATGGTCGCGATCCTGATGATGCCTTTAGTTCGGTACCTTATACCAAAGGTCAATTGTTCTTAATTTACCTAGAAGAACAGTTTGGTCGTGAAAAGTTTGATGTGTTCGTCAAAGAATATTTTAAAACTTACGCGTTTAAATCGTTAACTACAGCAGAGTTTGTTGAATACTTAAAAGTAAATCTACTTGAGAAATACCCAGGTGTTGTTAGTTTGGACAAGGCCAAAGAGTGGATCTTTGAACCTGGACTTCCCAGTGATGCCCCTAACCCCACATCCGACGCATTTGACAAAGTAGATGCTCACACACAGGCTTGGTTAACAGGAAAACAAGATTTAAGCAGCCTCCCAACCGACAGTTGGACGGTTCACGAGTGGTTGCACTTTATCAACAACTTACCTCGAGATCTTGCGCCAGCCAAAATGACTGAGTTGGATAAGGCATTTAACCTAACCCAATCTACCAATGCGGAACGCGCATTTGCTTGGTACATGCTAGCTGTAGGCAATGGTTATGAAGCCATTTATCCTGCTTTGGACAAACATCTAACGGGTATTGGTCGTCGTAAGTTGATTGTTCCTCTATACAAAGCACTGGTTAAGCATGGTAAGCGTGACTGGGCTTACAAGGTGTACCAGAATGCACGTCCGGGTTATCACCCATTAGCACAAGGCACAATTGACGCGATTTTTGAGTAGTAAACGACGCGAAAATTATAGATTAGAAGGGCCACTATTGGCCCTTTATTTTTTCTAGAAATGCGGCTCTTTGTGCATCGTTTGCTTGTTGCCACCAAAATTCCAACATAGAGTACGCATCGGGATGAGATATGCCTTTTGCAGGTCTATCATTAGGTGGCGCAACGGGTGTTGAGGCCGTAGGAGCAAGTTCTCTCGCCGTCACCGGTCGTTCTTGGGAAAGGTTTGGACGAAACTTTAATGTCTTAAGCTCGACAGCTTGTCCACTCGGTGTTTGCAACGAAGCACTGGGATGTTTCGCAAATTGCTTAGCCAAGTCGACACTCTCAGGGCGTTGAAACAACACCTGATAATCGCCCTCTTCTGTCAGCTCCACAATCACCCAAAACGGGTCAGACTCAATCACCTCATGCTCATCATAGTTTAACTCATATAAGTCGTTGTATTTTAATTTTAAGATGTGACGACCCGGCGCAAGTTCTAGTTCAGTAACTTTGCTAAATAGCGAATGTTCGACTTCTTGTTCATTCACTTGCAAAGGGTACAGTTCTGACGAAAAATTGACCGTTGCACTGCCTGCATAGGCAAAGTTGAGTAATGTAAGTAGCGTAATGAATAAACCATATATCTTAACAGTCATGTTATATCCTTCAATTTTATGGCGATGTGTACATTTGCAGTTTGACAGGCGGTGTAAACTTTGTCATTAGTGTAACCATTCAACCTTAGTATACCCACCATGCCGTTCAATGATTGAAATCGAGCATGTATTTAGTAGGATCTAACATGACAGATAGCACAATTTTCGACAAAATTATCAACAAAGAAATTCCAGCCGATGTTGTTTATGAAGACGAGCACACTCTCGCCTTTAAAGACATTAATCCTCAGGCTCCGTTCCATGTGTTGGTGATCCCCAAACAGCGTATTGCGACCATTAACGATGTAAATGAAGAAAACGCCCACCTTGTTGGCAACTTATATGTTGTTGCGGCAAAACTTGCCAAGCAACACGGCTTTGCCGAAGATGGCTACCGTGTGGTGATGAATTGCAATGAGCATGGCGGACAAACGGTGTATCATATTCACTTACACATGCTGGCTGGGCAGGCAATGGGGTGGCCTCCATATCAAAATAAGAAAAAAGAACTATTCTAAACTATTCTTTGTTAAATAAAGTAAACAGTTAAGTTATTATACGGGAAAACAAAACTTTATTCATATCAAAAGGTTAACATTTTAATTTGATAATATGTTACTGCTCATGATCTTACCTAGCAGTAACATATAGCAAATACTTCTATGCTTTGATGAAAATACTAATACAAAAGGGCGGAACCTCATGTTAGCATTGAAGTATCAGTTTGAATGAGAGTGTTAGTATCAATGAGCAGTTCTGCCTTTTTGTTATTAGATAAAAATCCAATTAATACCATAGGTATAAACGTGCTTCAGCCATTGCTCAAAACGCAAGGGCTAGAAGTTATTACCAGTACCAACATCGAAGATGTACCGGAAGGAACAAGAATCCTATTTATCGAAACATCACCCAAAGATGCATGGAATACGCTCAAAGAGCAGCTCTCTAGGCTACAAGTCAATTGTGACATCGTTCTTTTCAACCTTGATGAAAACCCTGAGCTGGCTAACAGAGCACTGCTAAGTGGTATCCGTGGTGTTTTTTATACCACCGACAACGCAGATGTATTGATGAAAGGTATCCGCCTGCTGATGGAAAACCAGCTTTGGTATCGCCGTGAGATCATGTGTAATGCGCTAAATCGTATGTTGCAATTTAATAAAGATGCACTGCATAAACTTACAGAAGGTGACATCGAACCAGTAAAACTCACTAAACGAGAAAAGGCAATAATCTCTTTGATGAGTAAAGGTGCTAAGAACAAAGAAATTGCCGAAGATCTAAATATCAGCCCGCATACCGTTAAAACTCACTTATATAGTGCTTTTAGAAAAACCAAATGCCGTAACCGAATCGAGTTGCTGTCTTGGGCTCAGCAAAATATTCCTGATGAAATTCGCTAAGCAGCAGTTTTATCAATTGTGTTATTAAAACAGTCGCTTTGGCGGCTGTTTTGCTTCTTTACTCCCCCACCACAAGTCTCTATGCTAACCAATTAAGTACCTAACATAATAAATAAAAAAATATGTTTGATCCGAAAACTCTGTACATCACCAGCGCAGCGATGATGGCAATGATGGTATTGCTTAACTTTCTCACTTGGCGAACGAACAAAGATACACCGGGCACCTTGCTCTATATATTTTACCCGCTTGTTCTATTTGCTGCGGTGATCGGGTTTTCTGTACACAGCCAGCTGCACCTATGGCAAAGCATTGGCTTTGCAAACGCGTTATTATTTACTGCCTCAATTATTCACGGCTTTTCAATTTCACAGTTTCTGAATTACAAGGGCGTAGAACTTAAGCTATTTCTAGGCATCACCGCCATACTATTTGTCGGGTTAGTTTACTTTAGTGCGTTTGATGACAATTTGCGTTACCGGATTTTGGTCTCAGATCTACAGCATATCGCTGAAACCATTTTTTTGCTTTACTTGTTTTTACGCTTTGCTCGTCCTTTGTACCCAAATGGCACGATCGTTTATACCATTATTTTGTTGCTGGTAATGAGCGCGTTTACGGCGCGTACCTTCTTAATGGGAGACGTCACCCAATTCAGCCTGCTGGATGACAACTGGTTTGTCACCACATTATTTATTAACGGCGTGTTAGCGCCCATATTTTACGCCACAGGTATGGCACTGCTATGTAATGAGAAACGTGAATTAAACCTCAATCAACTCACAGAAAAAGCGCAAAAAGATTTGGAGATCAGAGGATTGTTTTTGTCTACCATCAGCCATGAGATCCGCACCCCGTTAAATGGTATTTTAGGCAGTGCGCAGTTGGTACTTAACCGTACCACCAATCACCGTAATAAGGCTTACTGTGAAGCCATTATTAATTCCGCTGAATCGCTTAATTTACTGATTGATAAAGTACTAGACTACGCAAGCTTAGATCAGAGTGACGAGGCCTTATATGAAGAAGATGTCGAATTAAAAAGTTGGCTAAACAATTTGTGCTTGCTACTTAGTCCACTTGCAGAACAGAAAAAGCTATCGTTTGAGCTGATTTATGATCTACCTGAGCAAGCCTGCTACTACTGCGACCAACAAAAACTTAGGCAAATTGTGATCAACCTAGTCGGCAATGCCATCAAGTTTACTGATAAAGGAAGCGTTAAAATCCGTGTTGAGTTGGTCAAAGAAACCAATATGGATCATACCGTTCGCTTTAGCGTCATTGACTCAGGCCCAGGTATCGACAAAGAAGATATCGATAAGTTAACCGAGCCGTATGTGCAAAGCAGCGCTGGAAAAATTAAAGGTGGCACAGGGCTTGGGCTGGCAATTACCAGCCGTTTGCTAGAGCGTTTGGGTTCAAAATTAAACATTAACAGTGCGGTGGGCCAAGGCAGCGTATTTAGCTTTGATGTGACCCTGACATTAGGCGAGCTAAGCCTCGTAGAGCAGCGTCATCATAACCCAGACTGTATTATTGGCCTCAATGTGCTATTGGTAGAAGATTTAGATTTAAACCAAAAGATTGCCATTGAGTTTATGGCCGCCGACGAACATAAAGTTAAACTTGCCACCGATGGTCAAAGCGCCATGACACTGTTGCAGCAACACCAATTTGATGTGGTACTTTTGGATATGAACCTGCCAGATCTGACAGGTCAAGAGGTCATGCGTAAGCTGAAAAATATTGAACATAAAAACAAACGCACACCATTTTTAGCGTTCACCGCCAGCCTCAGCCCAGATGAAATCAAAGAATATTTAGCACTGGGGATCAAAGATATCGTTGGCAAGCCCATTAAACAAGAAAAGCTCCGACAGGCACTAAGTGACTCACAAAGCGCACAGAAACCCAACATCAGCATAGAGCTGACTGATACGCTGTATGATGACACGGCCGTTAATTCGCTGAAAAGTGGTTTTAGTGAAGATGAAATCTCCTCGGTGTATAATGAATTTGTTTTGTCGGCCCGCAATAAGCTAATCCACATTCAGCAGTTAGAAGGGGTCAACAACGACCAGTGCATTAAACTGCTACACCGTCAAGCGGGCACCGCTTTGCAACTAGGCTTTAACCGCTATGGCCTAGCACTAAAAAAAGTTGAGCGCCGCTTGCTTGATGGTAAATCCAGTGATGGAGAGCTCACCCAGGCTATGAATTTATGGCAGCAAAGTTTGGAAGCCTATTTAAGCTTTATAAGAAAGAATACCTTAGGCTAATTTCGAGCGGACGTGAGGTGTAGATGTATCACTCACCTCACACTGCATTTCATACTTTTTGGCTAGCAAACGACTTATCCCCCAGCTTATTTGCCGATTTTTTAGACACTATTTTCTCGACGCAAACAAGAATTGTTCTACACTTTCTATCAGTCAGTTGTTTAGTTGATACTTCTAAAAATTGGTAACAAGGAATATGTTATGCGCAACTTAATCAAGCATTTCACCACGCTTAACTTAACAAAAAAGCTTACTATTGCGTTTTTATTGGTTGCACTTTTCCCCACTGCAGGAATTATTGCCATCGCGCTGTATCACTCTTCTTCAGCACTCCAAGAGCAGTCATACGCACAACTTGGCGCAGTCAGCGAAGTTAAAAAGAATGCGGTACTTAGGTACTTTGATGGAGTACGCGATAAACTACAAATGTTAGCCATCAACCCACACACAGCCAAAGCCGCCGAGTCTTTTACCTATGCTATCGCCAATTTAGACGCACCAACCCATATTCCGCAAAACCTACGTAGCTTTTATCAAACCCAGTTCACGGATAAGTTTATCGAACAAAACCCAGAGAAGAGGCCACCTGAGGGACTACTAGATACGCTCTCACCCGAGGGAATTGAGCTGCAAACACGATATATAGCAAACAATACCTACCCACTAGGCGAAAAATCGCGATTAGTCAGCACGGGCCATTTAGACAATTATGATCTCGCTCACCGTGAGTTTCATCAGTACTTCAATGAAGTTTCTAATGTGTTTGAGCTATACGATTTATTTATCATCGACAACCATACGGGCATCATAGTCTATTCAGTTTTCAAAGAATTAGATTTCGCCACATCTTTGCTTAATGGCCCTTATGCCGAGAGTAATTTAGCCAAAGTATTTAGCGCCGCCAAAGCGCTAAAAGGCGAACAAACATATGCTTTTGCAGACTATGAACAATACCTCCCCTCCTACAATGCGCCAGCGAGTTTTATTGCCGCTCCCATTGATATTGCAGGCACGGCAGGGGCAACTTTGGTGTTTCAGCTTTCTGTAGAAGCGCTCAATAGTATTATGACTGAACGAGAAGGACTTGGACAAAGCGGCGAAACCTATTTAGTTGGACCCGATGGCTTGATGCGTTCTGACTCTTATTTAGATCCCCTCGATCATTCAGTGGTTAATTCTTTTAAACACCCTGAAAAAGGCAGAATTGATACTGAGTCTTATCACTTGGCTATTGCAGGCCAAGAAGGTCAAAAGTTAGTCACCGATTACAACGGTCAAAGTGTGCTTTCAGCTTATACCCCAATCAACATTATGGGCGTACAATGGGCATTACTGTCAGAGATAGACGAAACCGAGGCGTTTGCCGCCATCACTCAGCTGACTCAGGTGCTCACCATCATGCTGCTAGTCTGTATCGTGGTCATCATCGTTGCCGCCATGTGGTTTGCTAAAACGCTCACTAAACCTGTTCATGCACTGGTTTCTACCATGCGCCGAGTTGAGCATGAAGGGGATTTCTCTTTGCGGGCGCCCGTGTCTACCAGCGATGAAATTGGCGAGTCAGCTCAGGCATTCAATTCTATGCTAGACGCGCTACAAGTTTCATTAACTGCGACTAATCGCGTTATGAATAAAATGGCTGATGGTTGTTTTTCAGACCGCATAAAAGTTGAATGTAAAGGCGAGCTTGACGTACTAAAACAGGCCACTAACCACTGTGCTAGCACTTTAGACAGTGCGATTGGCGAAATTAATAACATCATCAGATCAATGTCTGAGGGGCAGTTTGATGGCCAAATCCATGCAACCATGTCTGGAGATCTCGCAAAACTCAAAGACAACGTGAACTACTCACTCTATTCGCTGGATAACACCATGAACGCCATAGTTCATGTTATGAAGAACGTTGAACAAGGTAACTTCAAGGAACAAATAAATATAGAAGCAGGTGGCAAGTTAGAGCAGTTGAAAAACTGTGTGAATAATTCGGTGCAGAGCCTATCTGGCGCGGTTGATGATGTAAGCAAAGTAATGAGCGCTATCCGTAATGGTGATCTCACCAAGCGTATTAGTCTGCCACTACAAGGACAATTAGAAACCTTAAAAGATGACATCAACTTCAGCGTCACCAACCTCGCCGAAGTGATAGAAGATATTTGTAGTGTCATGGCTTCGGTCAGTCAAGGAGATTTCAAGCATGTCGTAGAGTGCGAAGCTCATGGTCAACTCGGCAAACTTAAAAAAGACATCAACCTGTCAATCGAGTCTCTTGATGTGGCCGTCAGCGAGATTTCATCGGTAATGACAGCCATCAGCTATGGTCGTTTTGACCGAACCATCGAATCCTCAATGAAAGGCCAGCTACATTCACTCAAAACGGATATCAACCGTTCGGTTAACAACCTCAGTCAGGTCATTGCCGAGCTCGGCAGTGTGATGGCAGCAATGTGTGAGGGGAACTTCAGCCTCCAGATTCATTCCGATTTACAGGGCGAATTACTGCAACTGAAAGAGGATGTGAACGGCTCCACGGCTGTGATCAACGACGCGATTAGTGAAGTAACGCAAGTATTGAGTGCCTTAGCAAAAGGTGACTTAACCCATACCATCAATGGCGATTATGAAGGCGTATTCAGTACTTTGAAAAGCGATGTGAACGCCACAATCGCTAAACTCACTGAGGTGATTGAAAGTATTCAACAAACTGCGAGTAACGTATCACAAAGCGCTTCCGAAATTGCTGACAGTAACACCGAGATCAGTGCTCGCACAGAGGAGCAGGCTGCTAACTTAGAAGAAGCCAGTGCCAGTACCAGTCAAATGCTGGATGCATTAACCCAAGTCTCGACCCAATCTGGTACCGCCGTAAAACTTGCCCACCATGCAGAAGAAACGGCCAAAGAAGGTGGTGAGCTGTCAAACGAAACCGTTGATGCCATCCACGAAGTGGACAAGGCGAGCAAGAGTATTAATGAGATTGTCTCTGTTATTGATGGGTTAGCGTTTCAAACCAACTTACTCGCACTCAATGCCGCTGTTGAAGCCGCAAGAGCGGGAGAAAACGGAAAAGGTTTTGCTGTAGTTGCCAATGAAGTCAGAGAACTGGCAGGGCGTAGTGCTGCATCCGCTAAACAAATCAAAGAAATTATCGCTAATAGCAATGAAAAAGTAGGCCAAGGAATTGAAATGGCCAATAGCTCAGGGCTGAAGCTTGAGCAAATCGTCTCGGCAGTCTTAGAAGTCAGTGAAACCATCGTGAAAATCAATCACTCCACCACCAGTCAACAACACGCGATTAAAGAAGTTGACCAAGTGGTACAGCGGCTCACTGATTTGATCCAAGAAAATTCTGCAATTACCGAAGAAACAATGGCTGCCGCCAAACAAATGGCTGAACAATCTCACGAAATGCGCCGTCTGTTGGAATATTTTAATTTAGCCAAAGACACGCCCCAAGCGACTTTATTGGTACACCAGTACAACGCCTCTTAACCATGCCCTCACTTTTTATAAGTGAGGGATGCAACTAGATGTTGAGTGTGAATGCGTCTGCATCTAAGTGTGCAGGAAATCGCTCTCTAAATTGGGCTAACTTGTCATGCTTTAGAGTGACAACACATACACCTTGGTTGTCATCATTAACCTGACAGATTGGCTGCCCAAGGTAATCATACGCTGCTGTACCGCCTGAATGTGCCACGCCGTTACCATCGTCACCAATACGATTACATGCTAACACATAGCATTGGTTTTCTATCGCCCGAGCAATTAATAGCTGATCCCACGCATAACGCCTAGCTGCTGGCCAGTTCGCCACGTTTATCATCACATCGTAATCATTTAAACTGCGCTGAAATACAGGAAAACGCAGGTCATAACAGACCTGAGGTAGGACCTTAAAGCCGTTGACTGTGAATATTTTTCTTTGTGTGCCAGCGACTACGTGTGCTCCTTCGTTCCCTAAGCAAAAAAGGTGGCGCTTATCGTAAAACTCATAATGTCCATTCGGCCAGACCCAATAAAAGCGGTTTGCTTTTTTATCCGCTTGTTGTACCAACACCGAGCCTGCCACCACCGTATTTAAACGTGCTGCAGTGCACTTCATCCATGTAAAGATCGGTCCTTCTTCTGGCTCAGCCACATCAAGGTTTATCGCGAACCCAGTAGCAAACGTTTCCGGCAAGACCAGCAAATCGATTGACTCATCCAACGTCAAAAGCGCATCAAGATTAACTAGGTTTTGTGTCACTTGGCACCAGTGTATATCGCTTTGAACCAATGCAACTTTTAAGCTACTTGCTATAACTGACATAACTTCTCCGCGGCTTTCAATAACGTTTCAGTATGCTTGGCAAAACATAAACGGATAATTTTATCACCCGGTGGGGTCTCATAGAAAACACTTAACGGAATGGCTGCAACCCCCATCTCTTTGACCAAGTATTCACAAAATGCCACATCATCAAGCTGTGAAATCGCTGAATAGTCCAATAATAAGAAGTACGTTCCTTCACTGGCTAACACTTTAAAACGGCTGCCCTGAAGTGCCTCAACCAATACATCACGTTTTTGTTGATAAAACATAGCAAGTTCATCAACATGTTCGCCATGTTCACGCAGCATATCGGTCAGTGCAAACTGCGCTGGCGTAAAACTTGAAAATGTCACGTATTGGTGAACCTTACGAAACTCTTCGCTTAGCTTGGCTGGTGCGACACAATAGCCCATTTTCCAACCAGTACAATGAAAAGTCTTACCGAAACTGGAGATCACAAAACTACGTTCAAACAATTCTTTATCCGCCAATGCACTTAAATGTGGCTGGCCATCAAACGTGATGTGCTCATACACTTCATCACTGATAAGCAATAAATCGTGCTCAATCAGCAACGACTTCAGCGCGGTGATATCTTTATTAGTCAAGATCTTCGCGCTGGGATTGTGCGGTGTATTGATAATAATGGCGCGCGTTTTAGTAGTCACCTTACTCGATACAAGCTGCCAATCGATACGGTAATCTGGCGAGCGAAGCGCAATATGCACCGCTTTACCACCAGCTAACTCTATCGCTGGTGCATAGCTGTCATATGCAGGGTCAAAAATGATGATTTCATCTCCCTGATGGGTAATTGCCTGTATTGCCACAAACAGCGCTTCTGTCGCGCCACTGGTCACTGTCACCATGGTATCTGGGTCGAGAGTGTGCGCGTAACGTCGCTGTACTAAACTGGCAATCTGCGCTTGTAGACCTGCAATACCAGATGAAGGTGCGTATTGATTCAAGCCAGAAGCGGCATAATGCGCTAACTGTTTTTTAAGAAAGTCTGGCGCATCAAACTCAGGAAATCCTTGAGATAAGTTAATCGCCTGATACTGGTTTGCCAGTGCGCTCATTTGGCTAAAAATACTGGTGCCTAGGTGTGGTAATTTACTTTCCAATGTCCTTCTCTCTTTGATGATGGTGCAAAACTAAAAGCAGTGTTATGATTACACGAATAGATGTATAGCCGTCTAAATATTTTTTATTTCTTCGCCAGAACAAGGTAACACAGGATGAACAATGATGCTGCTAAATCAGCACTAATTGAAACGGGTAAATGGGTAAGTCAACGCGGATGGGTGCCTGCAACCGGTGGTAACTTTTCTATCAAAACGCAACACGGATTTGTCGTCACCGCCAGTGGCTATGACAAAGGCCATCTAACGTGTGAACATTTCTTGGAGCTAGATACGGATGGAAAAGTCATATCAGGTCAGGGAAAACCTTCCGCTGAAACCGCCCTGCATTTGAAGCTATATCAACTCGTACCTAAAACTGAGTGCGTATTACATACCCACTCTGTCGCTGCAACTGTGCTATCTCGATTTGAAACAGGTCAGGTACTGACCATCAACGGCTACGAAATGCAAAAGTCTTTGTCGGGAATACACAGCCATCACACACCGTTGAAAGTTGCGATATTCGATAACGACCAAGACATTGAAAGACTTGCCGGGTGTGTTGCCGAGTATCATCAGCACAGCCCTATTCACCACGCAGTGCTGATCCGAGGGCATGGATTATATGCTCTGGGTAGCAGCGTAAACGAAACACGCCGCCATATCGAAGGGCTAGAGTTTTTATTCGCCTGTGAACTGGAAAGAATTAAGTTGGAGTCAACAAAATGATAAAGGCCATTGTGACGGATATTGAGGGAACGATTACACGTATTTCATTCGTCAAGGAGGTATTGTTTCCATACGCTGTAAAGCACCTCGAACACTTTGTAAGAACACATCAGCAACGCGAAGAGGTAAGTGCGCAAATCCATGCAGTTCGCAACGAATTAGATAACCCTGATGCCAGCATTGATGAAGTTATAGCCGCATTGTTAGGGTGGATAAAAGCAGATAAAAAAGTGACACCATTGAAGCAATTACAGGGTTATATTTGGCAATCAGGTTATGAAGAAGGCGACTTTACTGGCCACCTCTACCCCGATGCTTACGAGTTTCTGTGCGCACAAAAGGCCAATGGCGTTGCTTTGTACGTTTATTCTTCTGGCTCGGTGAAAGCACAACAGCTGCTGTTTGCCCACTCTGACTTTGGCGATATACGCCATTTGTTTAGCGACTATTTCGACACCAGAGTTGGCGCAAAGCAACAACCACAATCTTATCAAGCCATATTAGCTCAGCTTCCTTATCCACCTGAGAAGATCTTATTCTTGAGCGATGTTGTTGCGGAGCTGGATGCAGCTAAAGCGGCGGGTATGAAAACACTACAACTTTGGCGCGATGCTCAGCCACAAAGCGAGCATCACCCTGTCATTGAAAACTTTAATCAATTTGAGGCGAGCAAACTATGAGCCATCTCCAGGTTTTTTTAGACAAGCAACCTGATACAGCACAGCTCAGTACCGCGGATGCCACACTCATTCAACAACACCTAGAAGCGGTAGGTGTGAGCTTTGAGCAGTGGCAAGCCTCACAGGCTATTGTCGACGATATGAGTGAAGCGGATATCAAGCAAGCTTACCAGCAGGACATTACGCGCGTGCAAGCGGGTGGTGGCTACCAAACTGTCGACGTTATATCGCTTGCCAAAGGCAATCCGAATGCAGCACAACTCAGAGAAAAGTTTTTATTTGAACACACCCACAGCGAAGATGAAGTAAGGTTTTTCGTTAAGGGGCAAGGCTTATTTTGTCTGCATATAGCGGATAAAGTTTATCAGGTACTGTGTCAACAAGGTGACTTGATCTCTGTGCCCGCCAACACTGCACACTGGTTTGATATGGGCAGTGACCCCGAGTTTACTGCCATTCGCTTTTTCAACAATGAAGCGGGATGGGTCGCACAAAGCACAGAATCTGACATTGCCAAGCACTTTCCCACCTTAGATTAACAGTCTTAAAAAAGGCGACTCATGGTCGCCTTTTTGCTATTAAAGTTTTAGATTTTTATTTAAGAAAGTCAGCACTGTGTCGTAATATTCTTGACGATGCTGGGCTTTATAAAATCCATGCCCTTCACTTTCTAACAACATGTATTCGTAGGGATGCTCTGCCTCTTTCAATGCTTCTATCAAAGATTCTGCTTGTTCGATTGGCGCTCGTTTATCCTCACCACCATGCACAATCAAGACCTTGGCCTTGAGCTTATCGGCATTGTAGCTAGGTGAAAACGCTTTATGTACCTTAGGATCGCTGCCAAGCACTTGCGTCAAATAAGTGCGTCCCGTTTCATGCTCAGAAATATCACCTTCTTCAAACATCAGTGGTAGGTCATATACGCCAACAACACCTATCGCACATTTAAATAACTCTGGAGCCAAAATAGAGCTTTGTAACGCAGAATAACCACCAAAGCTGGCGCCCATAATACACATATTCTCTGGATTGACGTAGCCTTGTTCAACGACGTACTTAGTCCCATCGATGATATCAAACTGAATTTCGCGACCCCATTTTTGATGTCCGGCTCGTTCAAACGATTTGCCATAGCCACCCGAGCCTCTAAAGTTTACCGTCAATACGGCGATTCCTCGGCTGGCCAGCAGTTGTGTATCCGCGTTAAAGCCCCAAAAATCACGCGGGCCATGTGGACCACCGTGAGGCATCACCACGAGCGGTAAATTTTTCGTAGCTTTACCCTTTGGCAAGGTTAAATAGCCATGAATTGTCATACCATCACGAGCCTTGAATGAAATTGGTTTCGTTGCTGACATCTCTTGCGGTTTGATCCACCCTCGCTCTGAGAATAGGAACTTTAGACTTTTCTCTTTCTCACTATACAAATAATATTGTCCCGGATCGATATCACTGTATGCATACACCACACTGTGTTTGCCGTCTCTACTAGAGCTGAAGATATGCACTTGTGAATTCGGTAAAGCGGCCAATAACGACTTGAGTTTAATACTGCTTTTTGAATCACCATCAATAAACGCGTAGCTGGGATACCCAGCTTCTAGCTCAACGGCGTAAACCTCTTTACTAGAAGGGTCGACCCAAACAGAGGTTGGCGATACCACATCATCTTGAAATACTAAGCTGGTTTTGCCTGTCGCTAAATCAAGTTTATACAAGCCTTCTGGTTGACCATTTTCGCTAGCGCTAAGAAATACGTCTTTTCCTGACGCACTAAACGCTACAGGTATAATGTTACGTAACGCGTTGTTTTCAAGTTTTAAAGGTTGCCACTCTCCGCCCTCAGGAGCGCGTACAAAGAATTCAAAGTCCACGTAGTTTTCAGTAGAAGAGACAACTCGTACATTGCCCTGTCTATCTGTTAAAAACCAGCCGCTTTTATGTGGTGAACCTGCAACTCGCTTTCTATACCCAGTATTGACATTCACCTCATAGACAACGGTTTTTGGTTCTTTAACATTATTCCATGGGCGGGTCACAATCAGGATGTGATCCTCATCATGCTCCAAAGGGTCCAGAATAAAAGAAGTTCCGTACAAAGGAGTAGCCTTACGCACCGCCGATCCGGTTTGCATTTCTCCTTTGTAGCCAACAAGATAGCGCTTTCTACTACCATCAGCGTTCATCGCGAATAGCTCACCATAGTATTTAGGAAAAGACTGCCACCCCCTGAGATACTGCTTTTCCATAACTAAACGATCATCGCCAGACCATTCATAGCGGCCCACTTGCGCATTTTCACTAAAGTTGACGCCGCTGATAATTTTGCTCTTTTTTATATCCAATACATACAGATTATTCTTGCCGTCTACTTTTGAGATAAAAGCCAAATATTTACCATCAGGTGATATTTTTACATTCCGGTAGGCAAAGTCTTTACTGAAGTGCTCAATGGGGATAAGCGGTGATGCTTGTGCCACACTTAGCCCATTCCAGATCATTAAGCACACAAACAGTTTAAAAATTTTATTCACGTCATCCCTTTCAGTAATTGTTAATTTTTGGTGATTGTACCTTTATTTGAAAATGCCAGCCAGCACATCTTGCTGCGAATATACCCCACTATTTAACACCCAACCTGTTACAAGATTGGCAGGCGTCACATCAAACGCGGGGTTGTACACCTTCGCTTTACTCGGTGCCCACTGACACGCACCAAAACTGCCACTTACGCCGATAACTTCTTGCGAGTCTCGTTGCTCAATTGGAATGGCTTCGCCATGTGGGCAAGTCCTATCTAAGGTTGTCTCGGGCGCAACTACATAAAATGGGATCTGATGATATTTTGCTAACACCGCCAAGTTATAGGTTCCCACTTTATTGGCAAAATCACCGTTGGCTGCGATGCGGTCTGCGCCAACAAAAATCTTGTTTACTTGTCTAGCGCGCATCAAACTGGCCGCCATGTTGTCGCAAATCAGTGTGTAAGGTATCTCCCATTGCGCCAGCTCATACGCAGTCAATCGGCCTCCTTGTAATAAAGGTCGAGTCTCATCAACCCAGACGTGAATGTGCTTTTGCTGTTGATGTGCCTTGTAGATCGCCCCCAAAGCGGTGCCAATTCCCGCGGTGGCAAGCGCTCCGGTGTTACAATGGGTGAGAATATTATCTCCTGGATTCACCAAATCGGCCCCAAGGGTTGCCATCGCCTCACACAGCGCCACGTCCTCATTGAATAACTGCTCTGCCATACCAACGAGTGCACTTACATAGTCTTCTTGCACTAACGCGATACGCATTTTAGCCATGCAATACATCAGATTAACCGCGGTCGGTCGGGTCGCTTCTAAGTCATCAATAGCCTTGGCTAAGCATTCTTTGCTATCGCCCTGCTCGGCTAAATGCGCCACCAATAAAGTCGCCGCCAAGCCAATTAACGGTGCGCCGCGCACTTTAAGAGACAAAATAAGTGATTGCATTTGCTTAACACTGGTACAAACGTGCCAATGCTCTTGATGTGGAAGCAAGTATTGATCTAACACCGATAACTCGTTGTTTGTGTATTTTAAACTGCGCGCAAGTAAGGTCTGCATAACTATTCTCGAACAAAACAAGTGTGACTATTTTACGCTTTTAGATTGAGAAGTATAGACATCTAAACAGATAAAAGCATAGAATGCTGGAAGTGTATTTCTATTAAAGGCCGCATATCATGGTTGACTACACCGCTTTCGATAGCGCTCAGGCACTTGAATATGTAAAAAACCAGACCAACTTTTTCGCACCAGAGGCTGAACTTACATGTTACGAGTTTGGTGATGGCAACCTGAATCTCGTATTCAGAGTTCACGATGAGCAGAGCAATAGCGTGATCTTAAAGCAAGCACTGCCATATGCGCGCTGTGTTGGCGAATCATGGCCACTGACGTTAGAGCGTGCTCGCATTGAAGCCAGCGTGCTTGTCAGGCATGGCGAAGTATGTCCGCAAACTACAGTCAAAGTGCTACATCGAAATGATGCACTCGCTATCACTGTGCTAGAAGATTTAGGGCACATGCAAATTTTGCGTGCACAGCTATGTGAAGGCCACACCTATGCAAATTTGGCCACTGATGTTGCCGATTACTTAGCAAAGACTAGTTTTTATCACAGTGACTTCTATCTGCCCCCAGCACAAAAGAAGGCCCTAGTGACAGAGTTCACAAACCCTGAGCTTTGTGCAATTACGGAAGATTTGTTTTTTGACGATCCCTATCGCTACAGCGAACGCAACAATTATCCAGATGAGCTACAACCGCAAGTCACTGCGTTACAAAACAATCAGGCTGTGAAACTGGCCGTAGCTGAACTTAAAGCCAAGTTTCTAAGCTCTGCACAAAGTTTGCTCCATGGAGATGTGCACACTGGCAGTATTTTTGTCGATCAAACCAACACCAAGCTGATTGACCCTGAGTTCGGTTTTTTTGGGCCCATTGGGTTTGACTTGGGTTCATTTATTGGCAACCTGCTGCTCAATTATTGTGCTCAGCACAAACGAATTACAGAGTTACCAAAGCGAAGAGATCTTCATGCATATCTGCTAAACACCATCCAAACCTGTGTTGCCCAGTTTGAGCAGACTTGGTTGCACCTTGCAAAAACTCAAAGCCAAGATCTGTCATTGCAAGCCGAAGGCTACGCAGAACGCTTTATCAATCAGGTGTTACGCGATGCCTATGGTTTTTGCGGTACGGAATTGATCCGCCGTACCATAGGTTTGGCACATGTTGCTGATATTGAGGATATTGAAAATCCAGTTGCGAGACTGGAGGTGCAAAAACAAGCACTCTTGTTGGGTGAACAATTAATCTTACAAGCGCCACATTGCAACACCAAGGAGGACTTGTCGCAGCTATTGATTAGCTTATTGTTATAAGCTTCAAACTCTGTGTAAAAAAGCAGCCCGAAGGCTGCTTTTTAATTGTTAGTGCCGAGCTGTGTCAGTGTACGCTCAATATATCGGTTGATTTGTTCTTCCAAAACATACAGTGGAATTGAGCCGTGGCGTAGCACCTGATAATGAAATTCTCTCAAATCGAAGTGCTCACCTAGCTTTTGCTCTGCATCTGCACGTAATCGTTTAATCGTCAGCTCACCAATTTTGTATGATAAAGCCTGAGCTGGCCAAGAAATGTAGCGGTCTGTTTCGGTTTTCACATTGTGCAAAGACAGCGCGGTGTTATCACGCATAAAGTTCATTGCCTTTTCACGGCTCCAACCGTACATGTGCATACCTGTATCAACAACCAAACGCGCAGCACGCCACATTTCATAGGTCAAACGGCCAAAGTTACTGTATGGGTCTTGATAAAACCCAACCTCTAACCCTAGGTACTCTGAGTAAAGTCCCCATCCCTCACCGAATGCAGAAATATATTCATTGCGTCGATATCTCGGTAAATGGTCCATTTCTTCATTTAAAGCAATTTGCAAATGATGACCGGGTACAGCCTCATGTAGCGTAAGCGCTTCGAGCACGTACAATGGACGCTTATCTAGGGCATAAGTATTTACCCAATAATAACCCGCTTCTAAATCGTTGCTGGCTGGGTAATAGCGTCCAGTTGTGTATTTTGGTGCAATACTCGCAGGTACCGGAGCGACGCCATACGGACGTCTTGGTAAGGTGTGGAAGAGCTTAGGTAATTGGGCATCAATACGCTTTGAGATAAAGGTTGCTTCTTTTAACAACTGCTCTGGTGTGGTGGCATAAAACTGGGGATCCGTTCTAAGAAACTGTGTAAATTCGGCGAACGTACCTTTAAAACCGACTTCTTTAATGATCGCTTCCATTTCGCCGCGAATTCTAGCTACTTCTTGCAAACCAAGTTGATGGATCTGCTCTACCGTCATATCTGTTGTGGTGTAATGTGCAGCACGGTTCTCATAGTACGCTTGACCGTCTGGTAAATCCTTAACCGCAATGGTATCGCGTGCAGCAGGGAGGTACTGTTCGGTGAAAAACTTAAGGTAGCTTTGGTAGGCTGGCATTACCTTCTCTTTTATCACAGTCTTAGCTCTGGCTTGTAGCTTGGCAAATTGTATTTCAGAGAGTCTGGCACTATTGGTTTTAAAAGGTGAATAAAATGCCGACTGAGTCACATCATCAAAAATAAACCCACTAATTGAGCTTTCATAGCCTTGAAGAACCACTTTGGGTAATACACGTCCCGTTGCTATGCCCTTTCGCATCCAGGCTATGTTTTGTTCAAAAAAGCGTGGAATATCATCCAACCGAGACAAATACAATTCGAAGCCACTGGCATGACTAAAATCATTTGATCCAATTGCTTCTATGGCAACTCTAGAATGGAAGCCACCTTCTGAGGTCAGCGGCATATAGTGCTTTTTAAAGCGGTACTCATCGACTTTATTTTGTATTTGTGCGCGTAAAATTGTCAGGTTGATCTGATTCTCGTCGTTGAGCTGTGATTCAGGTATGTTGTCTAAGCGTGACAAAAACGCCTGACGGCGACGATACTGATCCGCTAAAGCATCCTCGCTCAAATTAGGTAGATAATAAGCCATATCCAATGATTGATTTTTATACGGCTCTATTTGCTTGGTATATAATTCCACCTCTTGTGCAAGCTTTGTAAATTCACTATCCGCAGATTTTGGTGTGAGTTTACAACCAACTAACAAAGCACTGAGCAATACTGAGCTTAACAATAACGCAAAGTTTTTAACCACTTTCTTTTCCTACTCTGGGGCATTTCTAACGACTCTAACCGAGCCTATACACTCACTGCAAATAAAAGAGTTCAATCCCTTAAATTGCAATATGGAGAAATAGCAGGCAAACTAAGAAAAATTGCTGATAAAAAAATCAAACAGTCGCATAATTTTAACTTTTCTATTTCAAATATGCGCTTTTTGCTTTTTAATACCCGTTGCACCCAGTACTTTGATTAGTACTATAGCGGTGAGACATAACCCAGCCTGATAGGGGGTAGTCGTTCAACTCAACAGATAGTTCTATTATTGCGGTAAATGAAATGATGTTCCATGACTCCATGGCTAATGCACAAGAAAAGATGACACAGGTTTGCCTGTTTTTAGAGCAGTATCATTTGCCACCTACGCCTATGAACTATCACGTCGCATACACCTATATCAGTAAGTGTGATACAGCGCTCAATAAAGCGCTTGACGATGCAATCAACAACAAGAAAACCATCGATAGCATTTATATCGAAAACTTGTACTTTGAATACTTAAACCCAGGCCACAAAACCGAAACCGAGTTATTACAAAATGTCGATGGTGTTCTCACCAACCTATCAAAAACAACACACGAGTCGCATAAACAAATTTCCAGTTTTGCGCAATCTATCAGTACCTGTATACAAACCCTCGATGAAGGTAATGTCGCAAAGAGTCGCAAAGCGATAGTACAACTCAGCCAGACCACAGAAGATCTACTGCAACAACATCAAGTGTTTAAAGCACAGATGAAAAAAGCCCGTTTAATGTACGTAAAATCTCAACAACAGCTACAGCAACTGCGTAGACAGCATATTATTGACCCTCAAACAGGGCTTTATAAGCGTCACTATTTAAACCAGCAAACGCAAGCTTGGATGGCAAAAGACAAATCAATTTGTGCGATTGCCATTCAAATCACAAACCTTGATGACTTTACTCAGCAATACGGGGACCTTGTTGGCGATGTGGTCCTAAATCGAGTCGCCAAAAAAGTACAAAAATATGTGTTTGAAAGTGGACTGCCCGGACGTACCCGCAAACAGGAATTTACCGTTCTATTGGCCGATATTGAGCCAAGTACGGCTAATGTGATCGCTGAAAAAATCAAAAAAGGAGTCGACAGACTCAAGTTTGTCAGCACAAAAGGTAATAAAGAGTTGCCAAAGATTGAGCTTGCGTTGGGTATAACCAAACGATATCAAGAGCAAAGTTTCGACGAACTAGCACACAAAGCGCATTTAGCGGCACACAAAGCACATCTTTGTGGACAAACAAGCTTCATTGCCCCTTAATCCAAGCATCATCACGATTTTGTTGGATAAATCAGCCAAATTCTACTGCGTATAAATTGCACCTGAGTCACGCAATCAAGTACACTAGGGCATAACTTTGCTTAACCGCCCATTCAGAGATGCACCATGAAAGAGTCGCAACAAAACACCACAGATTTCGGTTATAAAACGGTCGCCCGAGAAGAAAAAGCTTCAATGGTGGCGGATGTATTTCATTCCGTAGCTGCCAAGTACGACATTATGAATGACCTGATGTCGTTCGGCATTCATCGCCTGTGGAAACGTCAAGCCATCGCTTGTTCTGGCGTTCGCAAGGGTCATACAGTATTAGATCTCGCCGGTGGTACAGGTGATTTAACCGCTAAGTTTAGCCAACTTGTGGGAGATACCGGCCGCGTAATTCTGGGTGATATTAATGACTCCATGCTAAAAGTTGGCCGCGATAAATTGCGTGATCTTGGGCTGGTAAGCAACATCGAATATGTGCAAATGAACGCGGAAGCTTTGCCTTTTCCAGATAATAGCATTGACGTAATCACCATTGCATTCGGACTACGTAACGTCACAGATAAAGACGCCGCGCTCAGGTCAATGTATCGCATATTGAAACCAGGCGGTCGCTTACTGATACTAGAGTTCTCAAAAACTGACAGTGAAGCCCTGTCAAAGATCTATGATTTCTACTCATTTAACCTACTACCGACTATGGGCAAATTGGTAGCCAACGATAGTGAATCATACCGCTATCTAGCGGAGTCAATCCGTATGCACCCAGATCAAGAAACGTTGAAAGGCATGATGGAAACAGCAGGCTTTGAACAAACCAGCTATCAGAATATGACCGGCGGTATTGTAGCACTTCATCGCGGTTTTAAATACTAGAGGGTGGCATGATCAACACGCTGTTGACGGCGACTGCCGAACACATACTCAACACCATTTTGAGTTTGGAGCCTAGCGTGCAGGCTTCACTGAGCAAGGTACAGCATCAGGTGTTGGCTGTTGAAGTTCGTGACTGGCAACAAACCATTGCAGTCACCTTCACAGGTCACAGCTTTATGGTGTTTAACAATTACCAAGAGCACATTGACTGCCACATCAGCGCCAGTATTGACACGTTGTCACAACTGAAAGACCCAAGCCAGCTCACCCGTTTGATAAGACAGGGTGAACTTGATCTAGAAGGCAATTTGCACTTAGCTCAAGCTTATAGCCAAATATTCAGTGAACTCGACATCGACTGGGCAGAGCACTTGTCAAAATATGTAGGGGACGGACCTGCACAGCTATTGGTGCAACAGCTACGCCAAGCAAAACAACGCACTAAACAACTAGATGGGGTACTTAAAACGACCACCGCTGGGCTATTTCAAGATGAGCTGAAAGTCGCCATTCACCCGCTGGAAATGGCACAATTTAAAGCACATACCCGCGAACTCAAACAACATGCTGCTGTGCTTGAGCAGCGTATTAACCAACTGCTAGCTCGCTAAGGAAACCAGTTTGGCCATCGCTCGTTTATACCAAATCACACATACATTACTCAGCTACGGGCTTGATGACTTTATCCCAGAGAATAAACGTCCGTGGTTTGCCCGTATCGCACGAGGCAGTTTGTTTTGGATCCGCAATAAACATCAAGATAAAAGTATTGGCGAGCGACTGAGACTTGCATTGCAGACCCTTGGCCCAGTGTGGGTTAAATTTGGACAGATGCTGTCAACCCGCCGAGATCTGTTACCGCTTGATGTGGCTGAAGAGTTGGCGCTGTTACAAGATAAGGTCGCGCCATTCGACGGCGCCCAAGCACAACGACTGATAGAACAAGCATTACAGCTAGGTGACATCAGTGAGCAGTTTTCTCAGTTCGAACAAATACCACTTGCCTCAGCCTCAATCGCGCAAGTTCATACCGCCACACTGCTGGATAATGAACAAGAAAAAGAAGTGGTAATTAAAGTCATACGACCTGGGATTGAACAACAAATTCAAGCCGATTTAGCCTTGATGGCACAATTTGCCCGCTTACTGGTTAAGCTGTTTAAACCCAGCCGACGCTTACGCCCTGTTGAAGTGGTGAAAGAATACAAAAAAACCCTGCTTGATGAACTAGATCTCATGCGTGAGGCCGCCAATGCGATTCAGCTAAAACGCAATTTTACTGACTCTGAATCCTTATATATTCCAGAAGTTTACAGCGACCATTCACGTACCAATGTACTCGTGATGGAACGCATTTATGGGATACCTGTGTCTGACACAGAAGCCTTGTTAAAGCAAGGCACTAACATGAAGTTATTGGCCGAGCGTGGTGTAGAAGTATTCTTTACGCAAGTGTTCAGAGACAGCTTTTTCCATGCGGACATGCACCCTGGAAATATTTTTGTATCTCGTAATAATCCGCACAACCCTCAATATATCGGTATCGACTGCGGCATTGTAGGTACACTCAATAAAGATGACAAGCGCTACCTTGCTGAGAACTTTATTGCCTTTTTTAATCGTGATTACCGCCAAGTGGCACAGCTACATGTGGACTCTGGTTGGGTGCCACCTGACACCTGCGTTGAAGAGTTTGAGTTTGCCATCCGCACGGTGTGTGAACCCATTTTTAACAAGCCACTTGCCGAAATTTCATTTGGTCATGTGTTGGTGAACCTGTTTAACACAGCTCGGCGTTTTAACATGGAAGTGCAACCACAGCTGGTATTGTTGCAAAAAACCTTGTTGTATGTTGAAGGCCTAGGCCGCCAGCTCTACCCACAATTAGATTTATGGCAAACAGCTAAGCCCTTTTTAGAACACTGGGTTAAAGAGCAGGTAGGGCCATTATCTGTACTTAAGAAAATGTACGCTAATCTCCCTTTTTGGGCTGAAAAAATGCCTGAAATACCTGACTTGATTTATCACAACCTTAAACAAAACAATCGTCAATTAAATACGCCTACAACAAAAGATAACAGTAAACCAATACTGCTAGGTATGTTGGCATGCACCTTACTCATTTGTGCCAGCCTGACCTATCTCGCTGAGGATTGGTTGCTAAGCGGACTCACTCTATCCTCAAGCTTTGCCTTATTTGTCGGCGCATGGCGCAAAATAGGGTGATATTTTACACACTGGGCGTATAATCACTAATCATTCAACTTATCTACTATAAATGGAGTCATCATGGGTTTAGGTGGGATCAGTATTTGGCAGCTATTAATAATCCTAGCCATCATTGTTCTACTGTTTGGAACAAAGAAATTGCGTGGTATTGGCAGTGACTTAGGTGGTGCCGTGAAAGGTTTTAAGAAGGCAATGTCTGACGAAGATAAGTCAGCAGCCCAGTTAACCGAGCAAAAGAAGCAAGACGCGAATAGCCCAGCAGAACAAGATAAGAAAGATAAGGCGTAACAAATGGGCATGTGGGAGCTTGTGGTCGTACTGGTCGTCGGCCTAATTGTTTTAGGTCCTGAGCGCCTGCCCGTCGCCATTCGCACTGTCAGTCGTTGGATCAACACCATAAAATCGGTTGCTAACTCGGTGAAGGCCGAGGTCAATGAAGAGTTACGTGTACATGAGTTGCACAACAACTTAAAAAAGGCCGAGCAACAAAATATGCAGGATTTACCCGACGACGTAAAACACTCTGTCGATGAGTTAAAAAAAGCGGCCGAGTCAGTGAAACACAGCTACAAAAATGTATCTGAACCGTCAAACAAAACCGATTAACGTGCAAGAAGTAAAAGAGTAACCAATGTCACAAGCCCATCAAAGCGGTTTTATTAGCCATTTAATTGAGCTTAGAAACCGTGTCATGAAAGCGCTGTTGAGTATTTTACTCATCTTTATCGCTTTAGTGTATTTTGCCAACGACATTTATAGCTTTGTTGCCTCACCTTTGGTGTCTAGCTTACCCGAAAACAGCACGATGATCGCAACAGATGTCACCGCGCCGTTTTTTGCGCCTTTTAAGCTAACACTCTTTGTTGCATTATTTGCTGCAATCCCCATGATTTTGCATCAGGTCTGGAGTTTTATTGCGCCTGGCCTATACCAACATGAAAAGCGAATGCTCATCCCTGTTTTGTTCTCCAGCATTGTACTGTTTTATGCTGGTATCGCTTTTTGCTACTTCGTAGTACTACCAATTGTATTGGGGTTTTTCACCAGTGTAGGGCCAGATATGATGACCCTGTCACCGGATATAAGCAGTTACCTCAGCTTTGCTCTCAAACTATTTTTTGCATTCGGCGTTGCCTTTGAGATACCGGTTGCCATTATGTTGTTGTGTTGGAGTGGTGCAACATCTACACAAAGCTTGAAAGAAAAGCGCCCTTATATGGTCGTGGGTGCATTTGTTGTGGCTATGTTTCTCACCCCGCCGGACGTGTTATCACAAACCTTATTGGCCATCCCTATGCTAATGTTATTTGAACTAGGGTTACTCTTAGCCAAGTTGTATACCAAAGCGCCAAGTGAAAAAGAAGCGAATGAGTGATAAGCCAATGGAACACATACTGGTGAACTAATAGATGACGATACAATACACCGATGCGGGCGTGAACTTAACCAGTCATCAGTTCGAACAAGATTGTGACGACATCGTTGCACGCGCAAAGCTCGCTGGCGTGACCGATATGTTACTCATAGGAGCTGATGTTGCACAGTCAAAACAAAGCCTAGAACTTGCCAAGCGTTATGGGTTTGTCAGTACGGCAGGTGTCCACCCTCATGACGCCAAAAGCGTTGGTGATGATTACTTACAACAATTAAGTACACTACTCTGTGAGCCCGAGGTTGTTGCCGTTGGGGAATGCGGACTTGATTTCAACCGCGATTTCTCTCCTCGTCCACAGCAACAAGCTGTTTTGAATGAACAACTTAACCTGGCACAGCAATTAAACAAACCTGTGTATCTACACGAACGAGATGCCTTCAGTGCCATGCAAGCACAACTTGAACGTGTTACCGTAAAAGGCGTATTACACTGTTTCACCGGAGATGCCCAAGCGCTCTCTTTTTACCTTAATTATGGTTTGATGATTGGTGTAACAGGCTGGGTGTGTGATGAGCGCCGAGGTGCGCAACTACAAGCTTTGGTACCGCATATCCCAGATGATCGCTTGCTAGTTGAAACAGATGCTCCTTATCTAATTCCTCGAACATTACAACCTAAGCCTAAATCAAGGCGCAATGAGCCTGCATTTATTAGTGCTGTTGTACAACACATCGCACAGTTAAGAGGACAAAGCGCAGAACATGTCGCCGCCTGCTGTCAGGCTAACTTTACACGCTTATTCTCAATCGGGGATGAGTCACCATGATCCGCTTTATTACTGTGCTATTTTGCCTGTTTATGGCCTTATCGGGCACTGCGTTTGAAGTACCTGAGAACTTTAATAAACATCTCTCATTACCATTTGCGTACACACAAAATAACAGTGAAAACCTAGCAGAGTTACAACAAAGCACACCATTATGGCAGCCCGTTCCCAGTGGCTTTTTACAGCTAAGCCACACCATGCAAACTATCTGGCTTAGAGTTCCCCTAAGTAACACTTCAGATTTGGAACTCCCTCTGTTACTGAGCATCCATAACAATCAGCTGGATGAGGTAAGTGCATTTGTACCACAACAAAACCGCTCGATTCTCGTGCCTGCATCACCTAATCAATTTGCTAACGAGCAGCGCCCTATCTTACACGAGGCCCAACTTGTGCCTTTGAAAATACCGCCCCAGCAGCATACTGTGATATACATACGCATTAAGAACAGTGAGCAAACGTATTTACCGCTGAGCCTGTGGCATCCGATTGAATACCTAAAATACACCAGTAAGTTCAATTTGCTATACGGCATTTTGGCGGGTTTGATACTCGCCATGGTACTCACCAATGCAGCGATGTACTCGTTTACCCGCAAGCGCTACTTCTTGTATGGCGGGTTAACCATTGCCGCGATTTGGTTGCTCAACGTACACTTGTATGGATTTAGTCATCGTTATATTTATGGCCAGTGGCTCTGGCTACAACAATATGGCCAGACTTTATTTATGTTGCTGTCCACTTGGCTTTTTATCCCGTTGTTAAAAACCACGCTCGTGCCTAAATCTGCTGTACGACTCCAGCGAGCACTGAATATTCTGTTTCAACTGAGCATCATCATCGCAGCCGGATTATCGTTTTTCCCGCACCGTATTGCTTTACCCATTGCATTTGCTTACTGTTTTGCATTGGCAATCTCCTATATTTGGATAGCAGTCTCAGCTTGGCAACGTGATGCCTTCTCTCACAAAACCCATTTGTTACTGTTCTTTTTGCTATTCATGGTATTGAGCTACCAATGTGCCTTCGAGCTCAGCCTACTTTCTGGTGCCGTACTCGATAGGCCATTAACCTATGTCTGTTACCTGCTTATCAGCCTTGCTATCAGCTACGCACTGGCCAGACGTTATATCCAAGACCGTGATGATAAAATCAAGCAACAACAAGAGCGGCTGGCACAAACTCGAGCAGAAGATGCTTTGCTAAAAGAGCGAATTCACCTTCAAGCACAAGCTCAAGAAGCATTGGAGAGCAGTATAGATGAACGTACCTTCGAACTTGAAGTCACCTTACGAGAGCTCGAAGAGAAAAATCGCGAGTTAGAAAAGCTGAATATGGAAGATGCCCTGACTAAAGTCAAAAACCGTCGCTACTTTGACAAAAGAGTTTTGATGGAGGTGAGACGTTCCCGCCGTGAACAAACCACCCTCAGTGTAGTGATGCTGGATATTGACCATTTCAAACAAATCAACGACAACTATGGTCACGTAGTCGGCGATCAGGCTATTTGTGCGGTGGCAAAAATGATAGAGCAACATCTCAAGCGCCCCTCTGATGAAGTATTCAGATATGGTGGCGAGGAGTTTGTGTTGCTGCTACCTAATACTCAAGAGCAAGGAGCCGTAGCGCTTGCTGAAGAGATCCGTAAAAGTTTGAGCCAAGCTCAATTTGATTTTGGCACCGCTCAACTGACCATGACACTCAGTGCGGGCATCTACTGCGCTATTGCCAACGATAGTAAAAACCCAACCATCTTTACCGATTTAGCCGATAAAGCCTTGTATCAAGCGAAACAACAAGGGCGAAATCGGGTAATTGCCTATAAATAATTTAGGAGAACATTGTGGCTCAATCTGGATTAGATTTATTCCCTTACACGCGAATGCGCCGAATGCGTCGCGACGACTTTTCAAGACGCCTGATGAGTGAAAACCAGCTCACTGTCAACGACCTTATTTTCCCCGTTTTTGTGTTAGAAGGTAAAAATCGACGTGAAGCCATTGAGTCAATGCCTGGTATTGAACGTTTATCAATTGACTTGTTACTTGAAGAAGCCGCACAACTTGTGGCCTTGGGCGTGCCTGCAATAGCCATATTTCCTGTTACCCCTGCCGACAAAAAGTCTCTAGAGGCTGAAGAGGCGTATAATCCTGAGGGACTTGCACAGCGTACCGTTAGAGCGCTAAAAGAAGCGCATCCGCAGTTAGGGGTCATCACCGATGTGGCACTCGACCCATTTACCATACATGGACAGGACGGCATTATTGATGAAGCAGGCTATGTGATCAACGACGTAACAACTGAAGTTTTAATCAAGCAAGCTCTGTCTCATGCCGAAGCCGGTGCCGATGTTGTCGCGCCTTCAGATATGATGGATGGCCGTATTGGCGCCATTCGTGAGGCGCTTGAAGCAGAGGGCCATATTCATACGCGCATTATGGCTTATTCGGCCAAATATGCATCTAGCTATTATGGCCCGTTTAGAGATGCTGTAGGCTCAGCTGGTAACTTAAAAGGTGCTGATAAAAAGACTTATCAAATGGACCCAGCTAACTCCGATGAAGCATTGAGGGAAGTTGCCCTGGACCTGCAAGAAGGTGCAGATATGGTGATGGTTAAACCTGGGATGCCTTATCTTGACATCGTACGCCGCGTAAAAGATGAGTTTCAGGTTCCGACTTTTGCCTACCAGGTTAGTGGCGAGTATGCCATGCACCGTGCAGCAATTGACAATGGTTGGCTTGCAGAGCAGCCGTGTATCATGGAATCATTATTAGCATTTAAGCGTGCAGGAGCCGATGGCATTCTCACTTACTTTGCTAAACAAGCTGCTATCTGGCTTAATGAAAAATCATAGTAAACGGCTTAATTTACAGTGATAAAAAAAATGCGCTCCAAGGCGCATTTTTTTATTTGCTTGCTAAAAGCTGCTCAGCTCTGCTGAAGTCTGAATCGCTCAGGTCCCAGCAATAAAATGACTTCATTGCACCCGCTTTAATTTGAATTTGTACGACTGTCAGTAGATACACCCGCTTGCGTTTGATGCTAATAATATCTTCACTATGGATATAATGCGTTCCAAGCCCGAAAGAGTAACTCACCCCTGCTTTATCTATGTGTACAAAGCGTTTATCACTCAGTGCGAGCACTATCGAAACGAGACTTGCACCCAATAACCCATAGCACAGCACCGATAGTGTGATGGTCCCAGTAGCCGATATTGAACAGAGCGTAAAAAGGCCCAAGCCTAGTATCAAGAACACGCCATATAAGCGCCAGTTCACTGTTAAATCGACCGTTCGCACTAAAAACCTCCATATCACATAGCATTATTTGAGGGGGGACTATTTATGTAGAAGCAATAATAACAGCTAACGTACCCAAATCAATACGTAGAATATGAATTTTTCATGCTTTTTTATTAGGTATAAAAAAACCGCTTGAAGATCAAGCGGTTTTTAAATTTTTAAAAGTGGTTAAGAATTACTTAGCCGCTTTTTTCTCTTTTTCTGCAGCAATTACAGTGTCAGCAACGTTTTGCGGACATGGTGCGTAGTGTGAGAACTCCATAGAGAACTGACCACGACCTGAAGTAATTGTACGTAAGTGACCGATGTAACCGAACATTTCAGAAAGTGGTACGTCACCCTTGATGCGAACGCCAGTTAGGCCAGCTTCTTGGTCTTTGATCATACCACGACGACGGTTAAGGTCACCGATTACGTCACCCACGTTGTCTTCTGGTGTGAACACGTCAACTTTCATGATTGGCTCAAGAAGCTGTGCACCCGCTTTAGGGATAGACTGACGGAATGCGCCTTTCGCTGCGATTTCGAACGCGATTGCCGATGAGTCAACTGCGTGGAAACCACCGTCGAATAGCTCAACTTCAACGTCTAATACAGGGAAGCCAGCTAGAACACCTTCTTCCATCATTGACTTGAAGCCTTTCTCAACTGCAGGCCAGAATTCTTTAGGTACGTTACCACCAACAACTGTTGACTTGAACGTAAAGCCTGAATTTGGCTCACCTGGCTTGATGCGGTAATCAATCTTACCGAACTGACCAGAACCACCTGATTGCTTCTTGTGCGTGTAGCTATCTTCAACTTCTTGCGTGATAGTTTCACGGTAAGCAACCTGAGGCTGACCAACGATTAGGTCTACGCCGTAAGTACGCTTAAGGATGTCTACCTTGATGTCTAGGTGTAATTCACCCATACCTTTAAGGATAGTTTCACCTGAATCTTCGTCAGTCTCAACTTGGAATGATGGATCTTCTGCAACCATCTTACCAATTGCGATACCCATCTTCTCGTTACCGCCTTTATCTTTAGGCTGTACCGCGATTGAGATTACCGGCTCAGGGAAGATCATCGCTTCAAGTGTACATTCGTGCTTAGGATCACAAAGAGTGTGACCTGTTTGAACGTTCTTCATACCCACAACCGCGATGATGTCACCCGCTTGTGCTTCAGTTAGTTCGTTACGCTCGTCTGCTTGCATCTCAACCATACGGCCGATACGCTCAGTTTTACCTGTTGCAGAGTTAAGGATAGTGTCACCTTTTTTCATGCGACCAGAGTAGATACGGATGAAGGTAAGTGCACCGAAACGGTCATCCATGATCTTAAACGCAAGCGCTTTAAGTGGCTCATCAGCAGAAACTGTTGCTACTTCACCAGTAGGCTCACCTGTTTCAGGATCAGTTAGCGGCTGAGGATCAACTTCTGTTGGTGCAGGTAGGTAATCTACAACTGCGTCAAGTACTAGTTGAACACCTTTGTTCTTGAACGCTGAACCACAGAAAGTTGGGAAGAAAGCAAGGTCACGTGTACCTTTACGGATACAACGCTTGATATCTTCGATAGAAGGTACTTCACCTTCCATGTATGCTTCCATTAGATCGTCGTCTTGCTCTACTGCAGACTCGATTAGCATCTCATGGTATTCTTCAACTTTGTCTACCATGTCTGCTGGAACGTCTTGTACTTCGTAGTTTTCAGGAAGACCTGTGTCATCCCAAACGTATGCTTTCTTTTCAAGTACGTCTACAACACCACAGAACTCGTCTTCGATACCGATTGGTAAAGTCATCACTAGTGGGTTTGCTGCAAGTACGTTTTTAACTTGACCTACTACGCGGTAAAAGTCAGCACCCATACGGTCTAGTTTGTTTACGAAGATAACACGTGCAACTTCTGATTCGTTCGCATAACGCCAGTTAGTTTCTGATTGTGGCTCAACACCACCTGAACCACAGAATACACCGATACCACCGTCAAGAACTTTTAATGAACGGTATACTTCAACTGTGAAGTCAACGTGTCCTGGAGTGTCGATAACGTTTAAACGGTGACCTTTCCACTCACACGTTACAGCAGCTGACTGGATTGTGATACCACGCTCAGCTTCTTGTTCCATGAAGTCAGTAGTAGACTCACCGTCGTGTACCTCACCAGTTTTGTGAATCTTACCTGTAAGCTTTAGGATACGCTCAGTGGTGGTAGTTTTACCCGCATCAACGTGCGCGAAAATACCAATGTTTCTGTACTTCGATAAATCTGCCATTGTTTTGCTCTATTTAAAGTAGAAAAATTATTCGGCGGGAGTATATCACCTCTTATTGCGAACATCATCCTTGATATCGCTTAAAATGCGCACAATTTGTGAAAAAGTTTTTATTCGTGGCGATAAGTAATAATAAACACAGCCACTATTAGGTTATCTAGATAAAATCAACAACGATGCTGAAAGTTGAGTAAACTCCAGCCTTTTACGCCCCGTTCACCGCAATTATGCCGCTAAAACAAGATAAATAAACCCAGAATAACCCCTAACCCTAATAAAGGCACAACCACAGTCAACATAGCAAGTGGCCAATATGCCGCCTGATGTGTTTCTTTACATATCGCTCTGACGGTTGTGACCACGTAGCCATTATGGGGCAAGGTATCAATCGCACCGGAGCTTATCGCCACAACACGGTGTAATTCTGAGTTGTTGACACCCAAGTCCATATAGTGCGGCGCAACCAAAGGCAATGCAATAGCCTGCCCACCTGATGCCGAGCCTGTTAATCCTGCGATCACACTGACCGCAATGGCGGCACCGAGTAATTCATTGCCGGGAATTTGCGTCATCAGAGCCACCGCTTCACCAAAAGCTGGGGTCACTTTTGCTACCGCGCCAAACCCGACGACCGCTGCGGTATTACCGATGGCTACCAATGCCCCTGTTGTCCCTAAGTTGATAGCTTGTTGTAAATTGACAAAGTGCTTAAAGTTACACACCAAGATACTCAGCACCCCACCCAATAACGCGACAATTAGTGCACTTTGTTGTAGTGCTTCGTGCAGCGTAAATGACAACGTTAACACCACAATAAGCGGAATAAGCCCCGTAACAGGGTGCGGCAAACGTCGCTTAGATTCCACAGGATCATCATCACGTGCTTCGAACACTTCTCCATTTTGCTGTGCTTTTCGGATCATGCGCATCAGTAAGAAATAGCCCAATACCGCCATAAATATGGCCACCACTAAGCTTTCTTGCCATGCAGCATAAGGTGATGTGCCCAAATACTTTATTGGGATCCAGTTTTGAATTTCTGGTGAACCTGCTGAGGTCATGGTAAAGGTCACCGAACCAAAGGCCAAAGTCGCGGGAATAAATCGTCGAGGAAGATTTGCGTCCTTAAATAAGCTCAGCGCCATCGGAAATACAGAAAACGCCACAATAAACACGCTCACACCACCATAGGTGAGCAAAGCACAGGCCAAAACGACTGCAAGCACGGCATACTTCATGCCCAATTTAGAGACTATATAGTGAGCGATGGCATCCGCAGAGCCGGTATCTTCCATAAATTTGCCAAACAATGACCCCAGTAGAAACATAAAGAACCAAGCCTGAACAAATCCACTGAAGCCCGCCATATAACTGCTGATAAATGCAGGCTGATCCGCCACTGGAAAAACCGCTATTTGGCTGCTCAGTGCGACTAATAACGCGCACAGTGGGGCGGATATAAATAAGTTAACACCTCTGAGTGTAAGAACAATCAATAATGCTAATGCGCCAATAAGACCAACCATGCTAAGCATACAATTACCTTATAGTTATTATTTGTATTTGCGTATTTGTTATACTGTAAAATCAACTTTAGATCGAATGCCCTAGGATAAATAAACAGGGCTTCCACACCCAATCGTAACACTGTAAAAACCAAATGCTTACTTTTAAATTACATTAAGACCGTCTAAAGCCCCTCAAATAAAAATGAAAATTAATCTCAACAAGGTTGTTGACACCCATCTAAATCTAATTGATAATCAATCTCAACATGATGAGGTTGACGGCTCATCATGTTAGGTAACTCGAATTGTTTCTCGACCCTGAAACAGACGTGTGGCGCACGCTAACAGCCATAGGTTGAGTGTGTTTGTAACAACGCCCCTTGAAGCAAACACTTTCAACCGACTCACTATTTTACTTGCTACATTGCTCATATCGGTGACGGTAGATATGACACTAAAAAGCCCCTTGTGGGCTTTTTTTATTTCTGCACTCGAAAATACCCTGACACGCAATCTAAATGAAAATTATTTTCAAAAAGACCTTGACCAAACACTAGATCTAAATGATAATCAATATCAACAAAGGCATTATTACTTTGTTACTCTAAACTTCTTTGAAGGCCCTGAATTCGTTTGGCATACGTAAACTGCTCAGTATCGAGAACAAGCACAATACTTGTTCGTCCATACATTCACAATTTTACTTGCTACATTGCTCATATCGGTGACGGTAGATATGAAAACTAAAAAGCCCCTTGCGGGCTTTTTTTATTTTTAGGCTAAGAAAACTGGCTGTAATGAGCTGTAATCGACTATAAAATCAACACTCTGTATTATAAAAGGTACTTGAAGCGTGAATAAAAATTACTCTAATGACCCATGCTCGACGCCGCTGCAACCTTATTCTAACCCTGTTGTTGCTGGCAGGATTTACCTTTACCAGTTGGTTTAGCTTTCATATGGCCCACAATTCACTCAGCGAGGGCATTGTGGACGATGCATTACCACTGACGAGTCACTTGATCAGCACCGATCTACAAAAACAGTTACAGGCACCAATTTATGTTGCACAAAGCATGGCACAAAATCACTTTGTCCATTTGTGGCTCAACGACAGCGACCCCAGTACCGATCAGCTATTTGTTTTTTTAGATAAAACCAGAAAGTTATTTCAAAGCCAAACCAGTTTTTTGGTCAACCATAAAACACTCACTTACTACCACTACGATGGCCGCACTCATAGGCTAGATTTAAATGCACAAGAATCGCTTTGGTACCAACAAGCTATTACATCTTCACACAGAGACTATATACTCAACGTTGATGTTACACCGCAGGATAACTTTAGAGCCATCGTATATGTGAACCATAAAATTGTACTCAATGGTGAACTACTTGGGGTCGCAGGTGTTGGCATTCAGCTCTCCGATTTACGAGCACTCATCAAACAGTACCAGACCCTATATCAACGCAAAGTCTATTTCGCTGATCACCAAGGGCGGCTACTGTTCTACAATCAATCTTTGCTGCCCAACCGTACTTTACACTCTGAGTTTGGCGCGCACCAAAGCGCAATAATCGATCAGAAAAACTATAAATTCTCAGTTAAACACAATGGCGTTGAACGCCTGATAAACAGCCGTTACATCCCAGAATTAGGCTGGTATCTGTTAGTAGAGCAAGAGTTCACAACTCAAACAACGTTAACAGATGCGCTGATCGCCAACTTGTTACTTGGTGTGGTAATCACATTGTGCATTTTAGCAATAGCACAGTTAACCTTTAATCAATACCAATCTCGTCTGGAGGCCATCGCGCTGACTGACAAACTTTGTAATGTATTAAACCGCCAAGCTTTTGAGCCTCAGCTACAAAAGCATATCGCGCGAGCCAGAATGGGCCGAGTGCCTTTGAGCTTACTGTTGCTGGATATTGATCACTTTAAACAAGTCAATGACCGACATGGTCATTTGGCGGGTGATAGAGTGTTAAAACACTTTGCACAGCTATGCAAATCTGTGGCAAATCATAGTGATATCATCTGTCGTTGGGGAGGCGAAGAGTTTATGATCTTGATGCCCAATACATATTTGAGCCATGCTCAACAACTCAGTGAAAAGCTTCGAGAAAGACTGGCAGCATGTGAGTGTGAAGTACCCATTACGATAAGCGTCGGCATCGCCCAATATCAGCCTCAAGAGAGTGAGGATGAGTTTCTTAAACGTGCCGATGATGCGTTATATCGTGCCAAAAATCGCGGACGAGATAGAGTCGAGTTGGCCGCGTAACTGAGCAGCCCCCCTCAACATTTAACGACGGTTTTTCCGCGCGCGAGCACGCCTTTGTTTCTTTTCTTCCTCTTTGGCAGCTTTTTTCGCCTCGGCTTCGGCCCTTAGCTGTGCCACCATCACTTCTTCTGCTTCACGCATTTGTGGTGTTTCCATTGTAATGCGGCCAATGATTGCATCGCGCAGTTCATTGATTAAGATTTCTGACATTTTGTATGTATCTATTTGATTGCCACCACGGATACAACCACGCTTTTTACCTGCAACTTCAATAAACTCCCAATCTTGTTCTGGCAGCTCGTCGAGCTTATAACGCGATTTGAGTAACTCGGGATAAGCTTGTAGTAAATATTCAGCGGTATAACTGGCCACTTCTTCATAATCTATGGCGGTATCTCTGATGGCCCCAGTTGCAGCTAAGCGATAACCCGAGTTTTCATTTTCAACTTTTGGCCACAGCATACCCGGCGTATCGTACAACATAATGCCATCTTCCAACTTAATACGCTGTTGTGCCTTTGTGACCGCAGGCTCATTGCCTGTTTTAGCAACGATCCTACCTGCCAAAATATTGATAAGTGTTGATTTTCCAACGTTGGGGATCCCCATGATCATGGCCTTAAGTTGTTTGTCAGCCCCCACCTTGTGTGGTGCTAACCTCTTACACAATTCATTTATTTTGTGTACTTCAGCTGCTTTATCGTGACCAAAGGCAATGGCTTTCACACCACTTTCTTGCTCAAAATATGCCATCCATCGTTCAGTTAACGCAGGATCGGCTAAATCGGCTTTATTTAATATTTTGATGACCGGCTTGTCACCACGAAGTGCTGATACCATGGGGTTTTCACTGCTGTAAGGAATGCGTGCATCCAACACTTCAATAATTACATCCATCTGCGGCATAATTTCTTTAATCTCATTACGAGCTTTATTCATATGCCCAGGGAACCACTGGATGGCCATCGCTTTCTCCTACAGGTAAAAATCAAAACGCCATTTTACCTAGGTAATCACAAAATTACCTTAATCTAGGTAAAATTTTATCTTTTTGTCGTCAATAACACCGCATACCCGCTTAACTCCAGTATACTGCGCGCATCATTTTATCGGGTACATATTCATATGGCATTAAAGTCAACTATTATAAAAACACAGCTATCACTTAGTGATATGGATAGGCACGTTTATCACACCTGTTCTTTGACCCTTGCACAGCATCCATCAGAGAACGAACAGCGGTTGATGGTAAGGTTGCTTGCGTATGCGTTGCAATACCAAGAGCAACTCGAGTTTACCAAAGGCCTATGCGCCGATGATGAACCTGAAATTTGGGTTAAAAACTACAGCGACGAAATTGAGTTATGGGTTGATTTAGGTTTACCTGATGATAAACGTGTAAAGAAAGCCTGTAATCGCGCTAAACACGTTGTGTTGTACACCTATGGCGAAAACACTCAAACCTTATGGTGGCAAAAAAATCAGGCTAAGCTCAATAGTTTTGGCAATTTATCCGTGGTAAGCCTGCCTTATAGCGCAACACAACAGCTAGCAGAAATGGCAGCTCGTTCAATGTCTTTAACCATCACGGTTCAAGATAAAGAGATATGGATAAGCGACGAACAGCGCAGCGTACATCTGATACCGGAGCAATTAAAGTAGGAGTTAAAATGGCGATAAAACGTGTTGTGGTATTACACGGTTTGTACATGTCTGGCTTTGTAATGCAGCCACTGTGTTCTAGATTAACCAATCAGGGATTTGAAATACTCAATCTCAGTTACAACACCCTAACGCCAAACAAAGCTTCTATCTTTACTGCCATTGATCAGTTTATTGCAGACCAACCCACAGCGTTAGTCTGCCACTCTATGGGCGGCTTGGTCGCCCGAGCCTACTTAGAGAATAACTCTCAACCTAGTCTATGTGTGGACAAAGTGATCACACTGGGCACACCACATAAAGGCAGCGCCATTGCCAAACACATGCATGATAAAGGCCTGAACATGCTGCTCAAAGATAGCATAGAGTTTTTATTAAGTGACAATCACGACTGGCCGTTTAAAGCGAAGTTGTACAGCATCGCTGGCGACTTACCCATAGGCCTAATGCCATTGCTAAAAAAGGGCAGTCGCTCAGATGGCACGGTACTGTTAGAAGAAACCAAACTCAAAGGTATGGCGGAACATAAAGTATTTCACCTAAGCCATACCAGTATGATTTACTCACGTCAGGTAACCGAGTATATCCTACAATTGCTTAATCAAGACCGTCACGCTCAACTCAACTAGTGGTCTCCACTTTGCGCAATTTTGTATGCAACCCAAGCAATTATTCCAGTGATAAGCGGAATAGGTGCTGCGATGTAGCCAAATGCATCGGAGTTAGCAAAGCTCGCTCCTGCTAGATGACCAATCAAACCTATCAAAAATGCAACTAAAGCGATGACAACCACAATGATCTCTGACTTGTGTTGTGATTTGGTTTTACCTTGCATGATTACTCTCCTTCAATAATGACCTTGTGTACTACAGGTTCATTATGCGCCCAGAGAAAGCGTAATTTTTGACCTACATCAAACCATGGCAAGCGCTGCTTTCATCTTCGCGATGGATATGTTTCAGATCAATTTTTCAACGAAATAGCTTTAGGGTAATAAAAAGTTGGCAAGCTTTATTCCCATCCCAATACCAAATCATGAGTTTTTGATCTTAGGGTAGAAAAATCGCGTATAACCCTCATATTAAATATTATTGGGACGAAGTCCCCTATTCAATTGATTTTTTCGATTAGTTACATAGATTATAGTCGATGGGAATTTAAGCGACTTTCACCCATACTATGAACATCAAAACAAGGAGCTTATTATGAATACAACGAACTCAATTGGTTTAGACAATCAAAAAAGCCAGTCACTGGTGACATCACTCAACACATTACTGAGTAGTTATCAGATCCAATATATGAATGCGCGTGGCTTTCACTGGAACATCAAAGGTCGTAACTTCTTTGAGCTACACCTTAAGTTTGAAGAGATTTACAACTTACTGTTGGAAAAAGTCGATGAAATTGCTGAACGCATCCTCACCATAGAAGGTAAGCCGTTACATGCTTTTTCTGACTACTTGGAAACCAGCAAGATAGCTGAAGCGAAAAATATCAGTGACGGCGCTGACGCGTTAAACAACCTGTTAGCGGGTTACAAGGTCTTGATAGCCATGCAACGTGATATTTTAGAGCAAGCTGGCGATGCACAGGATGAAGGCACCGCAGCGCTGATGAGCGATTACATTAAAGAGCAAGAAAAGCTAGTCTGGATGCTTAAAGCTTATCTCAACTAAGCGCTTGATGTTGCCTTCATGCTGAGACTGTTGGCTAACCAACTCTGCCATGTTGGCATAAAAGGTAATACTGGTTGCAGTACCTTGCCACAACTGAGTCAAAACGTGGCGGGCAAGTACATTTGCCCCCACGTAATCTACATGCTTTAGACCACGTTGCGTCACACCAGTAAAATACTGCCTCGTATCTTCAATGCTATCAGCGGTACTCATTTCAAACTCACTCAGATCCACCACGCCATAGGTTATGCTATGAGCGGGGAATTTACCTGCATAAGCACGCAAATCATTTTGAAAGGCCAACACACCTTCTTTATTGAATGCCCCCTTGAGGCTCATATAAGCATAAGGAGGCTGCATATAAACACGCCACAGACCATGAGCTAAAAACATCTAAAACACCCTACTCATCAGTAATGCTGTCAAGAAGACAGCAAGGCCAAGAAAAAAGTCATTTCCAGTGCTTTATCCTGCAAACTTTTGAAGCGTCCAGATGCTCCACCATGACCCGCATCCATATCCGTTTTGAACAGTAACAAGTTATCATCGGTTTTTACTTCTCGCAATTTGGCAACCCACTTCATCGGCTCCCAGTATTGTACTTGCGAGTCATATAAACCCGTTGTCACCAGAATGTGAGGATAATCTTGTTGTGTCAAATTATCATACGGTGAATAGCTCAAAATAGTTTGATAAGCCGTTTCATCGTTTGGGTTACCCCATTCGTCATATTCGTTGGTAGTCAGTGGAATAGATTCATCTAGCATGGTGGTCAACACATCGAGAAATGGCACGTGACAACCCACTCCCAAATACAGTTGCGGTGCCTGATTAACTATGGCTCCCATTAACAAGCCACCAGCACTGCCACCGGATGCAAATACCTTGTTTTTATCCGCATAACCTTGCTCAACTAGGCTCTTTGTCACGTCGATAAAATCATTAAAGGTATTTTGCTTGTGCTCTTTTTTACCCTGTTCATACCAAGGACGCCCTAACATTTCAGAACCACGAATATGTGCAATCACATACACAAAGCCTCTATCGAGTAACGACAATGTTGAGCTGGCGAAGCTCGGATCGATAGTAATACCATAAGCGCCATAGCCATATTGCAACATTGGGTTAGTACCATCTTTGCGGAACTTGTCTTTGTGATAGACCAAAGAGACAGGCACTTGCACGCCATCTCTGGCCGTCACAAAAAGTCGTTTAGAGGCATAGTTGCTGGCATCAAAACCGCCTAATACTTGTTGTTGCTTACGCAGAGTTTTACGCCCCGTTTTTAAATCACAATCGTACACTGTGTTTGGTGTGGTGAGGCTGGAGTAGTGAATTCTAACAGAGTTGCCGCTCGACTCAGGGTTATACCCAATCCCCGCATAAAAACACTCGTCATCAAAACTAAGATGATAACTCTCACCCTCATAGTTGTGCACCACAAAGCGGATCTGTCCGAGTTCTCTTTCGGTTATGACAAAGTGGCTATCAAATAACTCCATGCCTTCTATCAAAATGTGTTCGCGATGGGCGATCAGTTCCTGCCACTGCGATAAGTCTGCAATCGTTGTCTCACTTGCTTTTAACAGACGAAAGTTCTTAGCTTGATGATTGGACAAGATGTAGTAACTTCCTGCGTGTTTATCTATTCCAAACTCATGGCCCTCAGTACGCGGGAACAATCTGTTAAACTCACCCAGTGGCGCATTTGCATCTAGTACCATAACATCACTGGTTTGCGTCGCAGCAAGATGGATATAGATTTCACTTTCATCACGACTTTTGCCCAGTTCCATGTAAAACTGTCGATCTTGCTCTTCATACACTAGAGTATCATCGCTTTGTGGTGTGCCCAGCACATGGCGATAAACCTGGTAGCCCAGCAAAGTTTGTAGGTCTTTTTTTACGTAAAAAACCGTTTTGTTATCGTTTGCCCAAACTAGCTGCCCTTCGGTATTTTCCAATACATCTGCTAAATATTGATTGCTCGTCAGGTCTTTGAAACGAATTGTGTAGATTCGTCGCCCGTCTGTGTCTTCACTGTATGCTAGCAGGTCGTCATTTGGACTAACGTTTATCTCTCCAATATCATAATATTCGTATTTATTTGCCAGTTCATTGACATCCAGCAGTAAGGTTTTATTAGAGAGCTGTTCATCTGTCGCACGAAAGTGACTGGCATATTCGTCATCCCCTTGCACATCGCTTACATACCAGTAAGCGCCATCTTTCACAGGCACCGAACTGTCATCTTTAACAATCCGCCCTTTAAGTTCTTCGAACAAGGTATCCTGCAGTGACTGATGGGCAGACATATGATGATCGGTAAAGACATTCTCTTGTTTAAGGTGGGCAATAATTTCGTCATCTTGCCTGTCGTCATCTCTCATCCAATAGTAATTATCGATACGAGTATGTCCATGAAGCGTCATACTGTGTGGAATTTTTTTTGCAATGGGTGCAGACATTTTCTCAGTCACTACGCTGTTCCTATTTTCTTTTTTGTGCAGTCTAACATAACTTTTACCAGCTGGGCGGGGGAGTAAACACGTAAAAAAGGGCCAATCATTACAATTAGCCCTTGATTATATTACGGTGCTCAACTAGGCATTTGTTGGCTTTTTCGCGCTGTGACAACGCGTTTCAATGATTGAAACAAAGCGATAAAAAACGCCCTGATATCCGTCATAATAATGTACAAACAAGGCACCAACAATAAGGTGATCAAGGTTGCAAAAATAACCGCAAAGCCAAGTGACACCGCCATTGGGATCACAAACATTGCCTGTAAGCTGGTTTCAAACATGATGGGTAAAACACCAGCAAAAGTCGTAATAGAGGTTAAGGTGATCGCCCTAAAGCGCGTACAGCCTGCGCTAATCACCGCTTCTTTTAATGGCATACCTTCTTTGCGGGCCTGATTTACAAAATCAGTCATGACCAGCGAGTCATTGATTACCACACCGGCCGCCGCAATGATCCCATAGGTTGACATCATACTCAGGTCCAGCCCAAAGAATAGGTGCCCCCAAATAGCGCCTACAAGGCTGAAAGGGATCACTGACATTACTATCAAAGGTTGTGCATAGCTCTTAAGTGGTATCGCCAAGAGAATATAAACAATCAACATACCAACAATGAAAAATACAAATTGTTCATTGGCCTGAGCCTGCTGCTCTTCAACCGATCCACCCAGTTTCGTTTTTACCGAAGGGAAGGTTTTTAACAACTCAGGCAAAATGTCATCATCAATGCGTTTGGTTACAGCATTGGGCTCAACCACTTCCTCGTCAATGTTGCCGTAAACATAAACGGTGCGATAACCTTCTTCACGGCGAATATAGCTGATCCCCGGCTTTTCGATGAGTTCAACGACATCACCTAACATCACATCTTTGCCTTGTGGCGTGGTGATCACAGTATGCTTGAGCGATGAGAAGGCTTCACGTGTTAGCTTTGGATAGCGCACCATGACTCTCACCTCTTCACCGTTTCGTATCACACGCTGTGCTTCGCCACCGTAAAAGCTCGCCCCCACTTGTGACCCGATGTTTTGTAGGTTCAACCCTAAATCATAGGCAACAGGTTTAAGTATCAGTTGAATTTCCTTGCTGGCAGGGTCAATGGTCGAGCTGATATCAAACAGGCCTTTTTCATCTTGTAGCATGCGAATTAGCTGCCTGCCCGCAGCGTTCAAGGTGTCAATGTCCGAGCCATACAGCAAATAGCCAAAATCACCATCTCCGCCAATATTAATCACCTCCTCTTCAATAAGGATCGATTTTACACCGGCTATTTCTGGCATATTCTCACGCCAACGACGGGTTAGTTCAAAGGTATTAAATGGTCTAAGTGGCTCATCCACTAAAGGCGCTAACACTCGTCCTTCAGTACGCCCCTCGTTCATAACCATGATATCTCGCACCATTTTTTGCCCGTACTCTTGCTCGACTTCTTTATCCACCGAAACAATCAGCGCTTCTAATTGACGAATGGCCGAAATCGTTTGCTCGTCCGATGCATTGTCGTTCATGGTTAGGTTTATTGCTGGGAAATCATGCGGTATTTTAGGCACAAACAGCGTACGTACCGCTCCGCTTGAGATGAGCGCAATACTCATAATGAACATGCCAACAAATGCAAAAAGTACCGTCCAACGCCACTGCACGCACAGGGTTACAAATCGTTTATAAGGCCCATTCACAAAACCAAAAAACCGCTTGTTAAAACGAACGCGCCAACTGTTTTCTGGCATTGGTTCAAATTTAGTATGGGCAATATGCGCAGGTAGGATCAGCTTTGATTCGATTAGGCTAAAGGCAAGGCACAGTAGAACAACCCCCGCAATAGACACAAAATTGGAGCTATCTGGACCACTTGAAAACATGAGTGGCACAAACACGGCCATCGTGGTTAACACCCCAAATGTTGCGGGTGTCGCTACACGTTTAGCGCCACGCACAACACTTTCAACACCTGGCCCTTTCTTTTCTATTTCGGTATAGGCACTTTCACCTATCACAATCGCGTCATCAACGACTATCCCCAGTACCATGATAAACGAGAAAAGCGACACCACATTGACGGTAATATCTAGTAAAGGCATCGTCATGATCGCGCCTAAGAAACAAATCGGCAGGCCAACCATCACCCATAACGCAAGCTTAAAGCGTAAGAAGATGGAAAGCATGATGGCCACCAAAATCGCCCCTTGAAAAAGGTTGCTCTTCATCATATCGAGACGGCCATTGAGGTAGTACGTCATGTCAACTAATGGGTCAATTTGTACCCCCGCTGGTAGTTGTTCATTTTTATGGGCAATGTAGTCTTTAACCGTCTCAGCAATGGGGATCATGTTTTGGTCTTTAGTGGCCTTGACCGCAATATAAACAGCATTGTTACCATTGAGTTTGAAGTAGCGCTCTCCCTCAGTAAACGCGTCTTTTATTACCGCAACATCTTTGAGTAACAACTTGGCGCCATTGTCGCCAATCTTCACTGGCAGTTGTCGAAACTGATCGCCATTGTAAGACTGGTTTTCAACACGCACAGAAATGACTCCCGCACCGGTGCGTATTTGCCCAGCCGATAGATTGGTAGAATAACCACGAATAGCCTGTGTCACATCGTTGATGGTGAGATCGTATTGGCGCAGCATATCTGGGTCAATCTCGATAGCGATTTCATCCAACGGGACACTCACCTCAACCAAAGAGACACTACTGAGTTGTAGCAATTCATCTTCTATATTCTTAGCGATGGGTTTTAAATCCGTCAGTGGTAAGTCGGCTGAGACCGTCATCCCAATCACGTCTTGCCGAAACTCCCGCTGACTGACCGTGAGCGGCTCCATGGCCGCTGGAAACGTTGCTATGCCATCCACGCGAAGCTTGACTTTGTCCATTACGTCGGCCAGTTCTACATCAGGGTCAATCTCTAATGTTGCACTGCCACCATTACGAAACGCTCGATATACCCCTTCTTCTATTTCAGTGATATCTTTGAGCGCTTCTTCTATTTTGACCAGAATACTTTCTTCTATTTCCTGTGGAGATGCCCCAGGATAATTCGCCTCTATATTGATGTAATTTAATTCTACATTCGGAAACATTTGCCTCTGAATTGAAAAATAAGAGGCGATACCAACAATAATGATAAACCACATCAATAAGTTGGCTGCGACAGTATTGTTTGCAAAATAGGCAATTATGCCCGTTTGTTTTTCATGCTGTTGTGTACTCATTCCTGATCCCAGCCTTTACAAGGTTTGCTTTGACGCTTTTGCATCAGATGAATCAGCGCCAGCGACTTTAACAGCCATCCCCTTCTGCGGGTACTCAGGTACCGTCGTTACAATGCGCTCATTACCGTTCAGGCCGACGTTTACATAGAAGTACTCACCCTCTTCACGAATGACCTGAACCTTACGCGGTTCTAATTTGTTTTCATCCGTTAGCAACCAAACCGTTTGGTTATTCACTAAGTCCTGAGGAAGCTTGTATATACGACTTAGCGTTTTACCCGCAAAGTCCACTTGCACAAAAGCACCAAATTTCAGAGCAGGTTGTTTAGACTCAATGCCATAGGGGTCGTCAATTCTGACCACTAAATTCACCATTCGGGTTTGGGTATCCACAACCCCTAAATCTCGATCGATCACAGCTTGACGTGTAAACCCGTTTAAACCACTTTGCGTCACGGTAGCAGGTATGCCTTCTATACGCTCAGGTAAGAAAGCACTGTCGAACCCAGCAATAGGGATCACAACCTCGGCTGCTTCAATATTATTGAGCTGCGCAACCGGTGTGCCAACACTCACAAACTGACCTAAACCAATACTACGAGAAACAACCAATGCATCATAAGGCGCCACAACCTCGCAATTGTCTAGATCTCGCTGCGCTCTTTTTAGCCCAGCCTCTGCAGATTTAACCGCTGCTTTGGCACTCATTAGTTGAGGCTTACGTAAAAATAAATCGGTGTGCTTTTTGTTCGGAAAGCGTTTCGCTTCATCGGCAGCCACATCTGCCAGTGCTTGCTCTTCTATCAATGCAGCCCTAGCGCGAGATAACTCAGCTTCAGCTTGTAGCAATGCGGCTTCATAGTTATCTTTTTCTACCCGCATTAATACGTCACCACGAGCGATTACACCACCTGGAATAAAGCTCGGATGCCAATACGTTACCTCACCTGATACCTGAACGGACAGATTGGTCTGTTCATAGGGTTTTACTTCACCGTAGCTGTTGATGACAACCTGATGGTCTAACGCTGATATCGACTCCACTTCGACCACGGGTCTGCTGTCAACGGGTTCCTTTTCTTTGGGATCTGCTGCCATTACATTAATACCCAACGCACCTAAACCGCCGAGCGTTAATACGGCAAAAGGCAAAATCCACCTTACTATGTTCGTTTTCATGACTGCACCTTGTGTAATTTTCCTACATCTATCATAACAACTTTATGGCTGAGAAAAACGTGACATTTGTAAGTTTCTATTACATATTTTGGGGCCAGCTCCAAAAGCATTGAATAGCTCAGGGGTCGACATAATTTATATCGCAAAAATACGCCTCTCAGGTAGCTTAAACATGCACCTGATTTGAAGTTGTGAATCCGCCCCAAAAGATTACATTTTTGAGTAACAAATAAGGAAGTATCTCACCATGAAACAACTCTTTGCGCTGTCTTTAATTCTGTTCTTAACAGCTTGCAATCACACTCAGAAAATTGATGTAAAAGAACCACTTAAAAACCCATCAACGCTACTTAACCATAGCCTTTTTACGCGTTTGAATATTGAGAGTGAAGAGAGTATTTTTGCGCTGCCCGAAGCCGAACGACACAAATTTTTAAGTTATGCTCAAGAGCAAAAGCTACAAAATATCCGAGCCGATACAATCATTGCCAACTATTTAGATAGTAATCTCGACAAGTTCACTTATGATGGTGCTACGCTTAATGCCACCGCTACGCTGGCGATGAATGAAGGCAATTGCATCAGTCTCGCTATTTTGACGCAAGCCTATGCGAATATGCTAGGTATTGAAACCAGCTTCAAAGAAGTTGCGACAATGCCTGTTTACAAAAAGCAGGACCAAACCATTTTGGTCTCTAACCATTTTAAAACCAAGCTATACGCACCTAAAGAGCAAGAGGATGAGAAGTGGCTATATGCAATTCGTCCAGGTACCGTCATTGATTACTTCCCAGCAAGAGATTTAGTATTTATCGGTAGCGCAACATACGCTGATTTAGTGGCAAAATATTATGCAAATTTAGCCACTGAAGCTTTACTGGCAGAACAGTTCGATATGAGCTATTCCCTCGTTTCTCAAGCCCTTGAATACGTCCCATATGATCCAGAACTTATCAACTTAGCCGCTATTTTACATCGCAGAGTCGGTGACACAGACACCGCAAAGAAGCTGTTTGAGTTTGCGCTAAACAATCAACTAGTAAGCAACAACTTACTATATAGTTACAGCTATCTTGCACAGCAACTCGCTGATACACCACTTCAAGAGAAACTAGAAGAGCAATTGTTGAACAACGCAAAAACTCCGTTTGATTTTCTACAACTTGCCGAACAAGATATTGCCAAAGAACGCTATTCTAGCGCCGAAGCGCTGCTTAAAGAGCTCATCGCAAGCACCCCCTACATTCCTGAACCTTACTTCGCATTGGCAAAGATTTACTACCTGCAGGATAAAAAAGCAAAAGCTGCAATGTATTTACAATATGCGATCGACAAATCGGAAGATAGAGAAAAGCAAGGGGTCTATCAGGCTAAGCTAAATACCCTCGAGTATGTTGGTCGTAGTTATAACCAAAACAAAGAACAAAATTAAACTCAATGTTAATTTATTATTAACAACCTGTTTACTTTTGCGTTTTTTCGTTCTACCTTAGATGTGTCTAACTTTTAGACAAAATACAAAACATGTAAGGATCAACAATGAAAAAACGCTATTTTCTCCCAGCTCTTAGTATCGTTTCGATGAGTGCTTTTGCACAAGCGCCATTAACTGAAGAGCAAATGTTAAACTACACAAGCAAGACCACCGAGACCATCATAGGTAAAACTGAAACATTGAACTTAGCCCTCAGTGGCAAAGCCAATACAATTTCACAAACCATTTCGCACCCAAACGCCAGTTATATAAAACTACACTTTAAAAACATTAACTTAAATGGTGGTGGTAAACTGGTTGTTAGAGCAACGGACAATAGCGAACGTTATGAGTACACAGCTTCTGACATGCGTAAAGCAACTTTAGAAAAAGGTGACAACGGTGCCAGTGACTTTGCGGCCATGTCAGTATCAAGCGACACGGTAATCGTTGAGTACACACCGGGTCAGGCGAACAATGCTAACTTAGGCACGCCTATCATCGACTATTATCACTTTGGCACTGAAGACCAGCTAAGTATTACAGACGTTGATACTTCATCTACCTGTGGTGTTAATGAGCGCAGAGACGTTCAGTGTTGGGCACAATCTCACCCTACTGAGTTTGAACGTAGTCGCCCAGTGGCTCGCTTGGTTATTGGTGGTCGCAGCTTGTGTACCGGTTGGCGCGTTGGTGCCGACAACCACATGTTTACCAACAACCACTGTGTAGAAACAGCGTCAGAACTGACATCAACTGAAGTGTGGTTTAACTACCAGCATACCACCTGTAACGGCAGCACTAAAGAAACAGTGGTCAAGGTAACAGGTAAAGATTTCCTTAAAACAGATTACACTCTGGATTACACACTATTTACCGTTAATAACTTCGAACTAACGGAACCTTTTGGTTATTTTGGCCTAGATGTACGCGATGCAACGCAAGGCGAACGTATCTATATTCCACAGCACGGTTCTGGTAATCCAAAAGAACTATCGATTGAATCAGATCAAGACAGCAACGGCTTATGTCAGGTGAATGAAGCCAATGCAAATGGCCGTGGTACGGGCACAGACCTTGGTTACTATTGCGATACAATTGGTGGCTCTTCAGGCTCCCCTGTACTTGCTGCGGCAACCAACAATGTTATCGCGTTACACCACTTGGGTGGCTGCACAAACAAAGGGGCTAAAATCAGTAAGATTTGGCCACAAGTTGCCGGCGAGTTTAACAATCAAATCCCGGTTGGCGATCAACCTGGCAGCGACCCAGTACCTGTGGCTCACTTCACCTATAGCTGTGACAAGTTAGCTTGCCAATTCGATGGCTCAGGCTCTAGTGTACCTGGCGGTTCAATTAACCAGCATGAATGGCAATTTGGCGACAATAGCAGCAATGGCTTTGGCAGTAATGTTGCGCATACCTATGCCAATGGTGGTGATTACTCTGTAACTCTGACCGTTACAGATGACCAAGGTCAAACGGCTTCTTTAAGCAAAACAATTTCTGTTTCTGATGCGACCGACCCAGCACAACTTGAAAAAGGTGTGACAAGAAAAGACCTCTCAGGTGAAAAGTACTCAGAACAGTTCTTCTACTTTGATGTCCCAATGGGTGCAACCAATATCACCTTTAAAATGGCCGGAGGCACGGGGGATGCAGACTTGTACGTGCGTAAAGATGAAAAGCCTACAACGTCTACATATGACTGCCGCCCTTACCGTTGGGGTAATGGTGAAACCTGTACACAAAACGATGGTGCTGGCAGATATCATGTCATGATCAGAGCATTTTCTGCATTTAATGGCGTACAGCTAACAGCCGACTATACTAACTAAGGCATATCGGGAGTGAATGGGTAGAACAGTGCGTTTTAGTTCCACCCAAACAGGTGTACACCCTGACATGCACTTCATTCTCCATATCTGTTTTATACTCAAGGCGACACAATGTGTCGCCTTATTTCATGGCCTGTTCAGGATAATCTATAAGTCGTACCATAGACCAAACCAAGCTCTATTCTCATCTTCAAATCGCTCGCCTTCAACGCGGCTCATACCCATATCAATTTTAAAATCACTCAAGCCTGCTGGCGCAAACTTACCTAACCATGTCCGCCCATTTAACTGCGTTGACCATTTGATACCGTAACTTTGTGCATATGACTGTTCATCAAGTTGGTGCTGTTGGTAGTACAACCATGGGTAGCTCTCTTTGAGTGTTATGGCACCACTAAGACCCTCATATTTACTCCCTTGAGCCGAATAAAAAGGCAACTCTGGCGCCATTATGACATTGACCATGCGCATTTCACTGAGCAATGAAGAGCTAAACCCTCCAAGCTGAAGAGCCTGATCTTGTCGCTTGGCGTACTGGTAAGACACGTTCATCGGAATGTAAAACGCTTTTCCATATACACTCGCTGAAAAACCTTGCCCCTGCCAATCTTGTTCAGAAGTTTGACCTTCCACCCGATAGCCAGACACCTTTTGACCAATGGCAAAGGATTGCTGGTCGTACAGCCATGATTGCTGTATACCTGCGCGTAGCCAATGCACAGAAGCTGACTGTTGTTGTTGTGCTTGTTTGCCAACCAAACCCGCAAACTGAGCCTGTAACTTGAACTGTCTCCATTGGTATTGCTGGCTTAACTGTGCAAACACTCCGTGCTGTTTATCATTAATCGGAGTTGATGAGGTTTCCGCTGTGCTGTTTATTTCAAAATCAAAGCCATGCACATCCAGCTGTAGCTGATTGTATTGATAACGCAGCTTTGCGAAGCTACCTTTTAACACCCCGTGCGAGACATCATGGGTATGCCCTATATGCCAACTTAATTGCTCCAGAAAATCTGACCCTTTTAAACCAACATCAAATAACGTGGTGCTTGTTGAGGCATATTGTGCGCCCAAAGCCAGTGAAGCATTCTGACGCCAGATATTATATTGTTGCGACGGTATCTCATCTTCATATATCTGTGCTGGTGGCAATTGAACACTATAAACATTGCGCATTTGTTCATCGGCTAGCGCGTTCTCATTACCTGATTGATGCCTAGATTCAAGCTCATTCACCAACTCTCCTTGCAAAACTGGCAACAGATACATGTCCACGCCTTCAAAGCCACTCGATAAATAGAGTAGCGAGCCGTGTTCATAAGCAATGGGAAACTGAAACAGTGCCTGCCCTTGTGTCAGTTTATATAGCGCCCCCGTAACCAGCTCATATCGGTAAATATCCAAAGCACCGTTTTTGCCCGCAACAAAGTGCAGCGCGCTGCCGTCAGAAGTCCAACTTGGCTGTGTTAAATACTGATACCCTTTCGGTAGGGGAACAGGTATGGTCTTATTGGTATCGACATCTTGTATATACAACTGCCAATTTTCATTGATTGTATGCTTCAAAAATGCCAGTTTTTGCTGCATGGCGTTAAATACGGGAAAGTCATATAACGTACTCAACTGTTTGCCAAATAATGGTGTAACCTGCGCACTGGGTAAATGAATTTTTACCAGCTCAGAATAACCAAAAGCAACCTGTTCGGCATAAATGCTCTGCCCATCATCGACTAAGGTAAAGCGACGTATTGCTTGGTTTTTAGTTAATTGCTCAACTTTATTTGAGGTCAGTGACCAACGAAACAGCTCTCCTCGACGCTGGTTTGAATTTGTGTTGTCTGCTGTAGAGGCAATGAAATACAACGTATTATTATCTAGCCAGTGAGGGTAGCGAATACCAGAAAAATTGAAAGGTTCGAGTGAAAAGAGCCGCTTTTTCGCGAATACTTTAGGTCGAACGTCTGCCACGTCTTGCGAATCTTTCTCTAACAGCGCACGCTGCTTTTCCTCAAACTTTTGCTCTGCGTCGGGGTCATCTTCGCTCTGATAGACGTTAAGCTTAATTCGTCCCTTTTTATCGTACTCAACAATGGCTAATCGACTACCATCCTCCGACAATACGGGACTACGAGCACCATAGGCATACTCTTGCCATAGGCGACTTGGTAGTTCAGGTTCTTGCTGCTCTTTGGCCATTGCCTGATAGGTATATTCCGCGGTAAAGCGCCGATATAAAGTTGCGGGATGCTCTGCAAATACCCCCTTAAAAGCACTGGTAAAATCTCGCGCGGTTACCGCTCGCATACGGATCCATACCGCATCAAGTGTCTGTTGTGAATAGCGTTGCTCGAGCCAAGCAAGAAACCGAGCTCCCAACAAATAGGCCATCGACTTAGATTTATATTCATGATTGCCATCATTCAACTGTTGGTAGCTAAGCAAGGCACCTTGTTGTGCCAATTCCTGCAGCAATGCCTCACTATAATTATCATACAATCGGCCACGTCCCGTCATTTTGGACTCCAACAATGTGGCGTATCCTTCAGCCACCCAGCGGGGCATCATTGTTTCAGAGACATCGTACAAGTCCCACACATCTCGCAATGTTTGCTTCCAGACGTGTCTACTGGGTTGAGAAAGATGTACTAAGTGTATGTATTCATGCAGTATAAGGAGTTGCTGCCAACTGTTGTGATTGGCAATAACAGTGTCTGATTGCGGTGGCGTCGTAAACAAAGCCATAAGTGGACTATCAGTACTGGGAAGCGCAAATCCATTCGCGGCATGGTAGGGATCAAAAACGACCACGTCGGCTTTTGTGCCCAGCCCCCTATTTTGCTGCTGCCACACCTTGTCGCGCACTATTTCTAGCTCTTTGGCAGCACTGCTAGCCCACGCCTTATGACCTTGAGTGTAATGAATGTTGAAGTTATCGGTTTGTATGGTGTGCCAAGTCGGCGCAGCTAAAACCTGCACGGGCCATAGCAATACTATCCAAAGGCCTGCGATGGTGACTAAGCTCACCCATATCCATTGTAAACGCATAAATTCTAAACCTCACAAGTTTGACTGTGATCAGTATGCCAAATAATCAGGGGTAACTTTTTTAAAAACTTAGAAAAATTGTAACGAACAACGACTGTTAGGCCATATCAACCATCAGACTGGGAGCCAATCGTTCGGCACTTTAGTTGTATATACAATTAAATAGCCGTGTCGCAACTGTTTTAAAACATGAAAATAACTGCGGATGTTTAGACAAAACGTTTACCAAGCTATGAAACACGCTCAATGAAGGTACACCGAGCGTGTCACATATGTTACCAAAATCAGATCCAACGTATGATCGTTGCCAAAGTGTGACTTTGACCGGGTTCCACCCGCGCTCTATCTTCCATAACGTTTGCGGCTTCTAGGCACAGCATGGTGTGATATTCATCATCACGAAAGTTGGTAAGTCGTTTGGATTTTTCTATCCAAGGGTTCCAAAGCACACAAGACGTTGAGTTTTCTCGGGCCACTTCAATGACCCCCTCAGGGGTATGAATGGTTTGCACTGCTTGGGCTTGTGTGTACACCATGTCCGTTTCGCGCGCAAAGGTGACCACCTCATTTTGCATAAACGGCCCCTCACCAAACTCAATGTAACTTGCGCCCTGCAAGCCATCAACCTGCGTTTGCTCAATAGCAGAGGTCGGAAAATAAGTATGTAATGCCTGAGATAAAGTAAATGGCTCTTTTCCTAGGTTTGTGTTGGTCAAACGTACTTCCAATTGCTCTGAAAACTTAAACTCTACTTCTAGTTTTGAGTCATACGGCCAGTAGGTTTTATCCACTAAACGCATGGGCAGAGACAAACGCACAATTATATGGTCACTATGCTCATGCACATCTTCAGCACGCCACAGTAGCTTGCGCGCAACACCATGAATTGGCCAATCGATTTTTTCATGTACGCCAAACCAAGGCCAGCAAATGGGGATACCACCACGGATTGCCTTTCCTTCTTGGTAATCTTCATCAGCCGAGACCCAGATCAGGCTCCCTTTGCCTTTAGGCGTAAATTCGCTAAGTTGCGCGCCCTGTAAAAATACTTTGCCTGTGCACAACGGACTGTCAACATTTATGTATTCAAGTCCACTGTCAGTATGTCGAATCGAAACTGATGCTGATAACTCCATATCTCACCTTGTTATTAAATTGCTTGCTGACTGCTACATTACCGAATAAGTGCCCTGAGAGTAAATAAATAACGGCCAAGATGAAGGATACTCATCATTGGCCGTTATGGTGAGGTAAATCTTGTCACACCTTAAACTGCCCAACTAAATCCGTAAGCTTGCCAGACAACTGATTCATTTTTTCACCACTTGTAGCAGTGTTATTCGCAACTTCTGTCACGCTATCTGCGGCATTTTTGATATCGACTACATTGCGGCTAATATCCTCAGCCACATGTTGTTGCTGCTCCGCAGCTGTGGCTATTTGAGTATTCACATCACTGATGGTTTGAATGGATTGAGTGATCTCTGAAAACTGGGTCTGGGCAGAGCGACTCAATTCAACCGTTTGCTCAGTCGCTTTTAAGCTTTTACGCATGTCTTGAGAAACTTGTTCCGTCATTTTATGCAGCTTATCAAGTTGGGCTGCAATTTCTTCGGTAGACTCAGAAGTTCTTTGCGACAGGGCACGTACTTCGTCCGCCACCACCGCAAAGCCGCGACCGTGCTCACCCGCACGAGCCGCTTCGATAGCCGCATTCAACGCTAACAAATTGGTCTGTTCGGCAATGCCACGTATCACGCTCAAGATAGACATGATGTTTTCACTTTCACTGTCCAGTTGTGTGATATCCGATGTAGCACTGGCTATCACCGATGCGAGATCAGCCACACTGGATACTGTTTTCGTGATCACTTCTTGCCCTAACTGCGATGCATGTTGAGTTTGAGAGGCAAGCTGTGCCGCATTCGCACAACTGGCAGCAACCTCATTGGCCGTTGCTGCCATTTGATTTATGGCAGTAGCCACCATTTCCAGTGCCTGTTGCTGCTGCATCGTAGACTCCGTCAATTCACTGGCTTGAGCTGAGGTAGACTGTGCAGTATGGGTCACTTGTTGCGCACACTGATTAATTTGCGTGACCAGCTGTGCAATCAGGTTCAAAAACAGATTAAAGCTATTGGCCAACTTGCCCGTTTCATCTTTGGCGACGATATTGAGGCGTTGCGTTAAATCTCCACCACCTTGTGAAATCACGGTAAGGCCATCACTTACCTCCACTATTGGACCCGATATTAAGCGCGCTATGTATGTTGAAAGCGCCACAAATACCGCTATCAATATTGCGCTAATCGCCACAATTGTGATGGTCATATTATTGGCTGACGCCATCACCTCACTTTTTTGTACCAACCCAACAAACTTCCACCCCAACCGCTCAGACGTATAAATGTTGGCGAAATACTCTGTTCCGTTCACTTGTATGCTGTAAGTTCCCGAGTTGTAATCCGAGATTTTAGTAAATGCACCATCAGATATGGCAGTAAAAGACTTGAATGTATGCTCCGCGTTGCTGGCGTCTGCTAACACGGTGCCGGTATTTTCAACCAACACTAAATAACCCGTCTCGCCCAAACGGATCTTCTTAACGATGTCTGTTAGTCCACTTAACGACACGTCCATACCCTGCACACCCATCACTCGTCCGTTATCTTTGATGGCTTTAACGGTTGAGACTATAACCATATCATCTGGTGCCCAGTAATAAGCGTCCGTACGAGTTGTTTTGCCGCCACCTAGCTCGCCCGTTTTGTACCAAGGTCGAGTGCGAGGGTCATATCGAGCATTTACCTCACCTTGTGGCCATTGAATATATCCACCTTCAGTATTACCCATATAAATGTATGCAATGCCAGGATGCGTTTGCCCAAACAACTCAAACTGCTGGTAGGCTGCCTTTTCCACTTCGTGGTTTTGTATGGAGTTGAGCTGTGTTGCGGCACTTGAATTGACATACGTTTTGACCTGTGTACGTGCTGCTAAAATTTTCGGATGGCTGGCAAGGTAATCTACATTTTTCTCTATTTCAGCAAAAAACATACTGATACCATTATCAATTTGCAGCGCTTCTCGATTTGCCAATTGCGAAAAGTTATCCAGTGATGCTTGTCGGGTTTGTGAAATCATCAACCCAGCAATGATCAAAAGGGGTAGCACAATCGCTGAAATAAAAGCCAGACGGAGCTTTTGCGAAATACTCATAATGCGACTATCCACATTTATCGTATAAAAAATATAGTCAGCAACTCACCAAATGGTCAAGGCTACAAGATGTAATAGATTGAATTTCCTTATAATCGTATATGGTTTCTAATTTGAGGTAATCAGTTAGAATAGTCTACCCTATACAGACAAGTAACTATCACAGTAACTAAAAAGTGGGTAACCATGCATAAATTAACACCTCTAGCGCTCGCAATGAGCCTGTTTCCGAGCTTCTCTCAGGCGAGCGATGCAGAAATAGACAAACTAAAGCAACAACTGGCAGATTTGCAAAAGCAAATCCAAAAGCTTGAAGCCAAATCCACCCAAAAAGAAGAGAAAAAGTCTTCTGGTATCAAAGTAGGTGGTGCTGTACGGACTAACTTTAGTCACACCTCGTATAACGATGGCAACAAAAATCGCGGTGGTGATTTTGACTTTGACATTTTCAGAGTCAACTTCTCCGGCGATATTGGCGATGTTCAACTCAACGCCGAAGTACGCTTTTTCGATTATATGAGCGCGATTAAATATGCGTATGTGGGCTATGACTTTGCCAAAGACTGGCAAGTACAGGCCGGTATTACCAAAGTTCCCTTTGGTAATTGGCCATATAACTCACACAACTATTTCTTCAACACAACTTACTATATCGGCTTAGAAGACGACCATGACTTAGGCGTATTGTTCAAACGCAAGCTAAAAGACAACTGGCAACTAGACATTGGCTTTTTCAAAAATGATGAGTTAGGCGGTGTTGATGGCTATGTTGAAGATCGCAGTGACCGCTACTCATACGATATTGTTGGATACCGTAATGCAGATGATGGCGTGTATGATGATCCAACGCAGCCGCTAGGTGAATATAATACGTTTGCTGGCCGTTATGCGTATCACTTCAAACACAAAGGTGGCAGTACGGAAGTCGGCTTTTCAGGCCAAACGGGCGGCCTGCACAACGGCATAGAACGCGCGGGTGACTATCACTCATGGGCCGTGCATGTAAACAGCCATATGGGTCCGTGGAACTTTCAGTTACAACACGGTGAGTATAGCTACGATGTAGATGATGCCAATGTCGATCGCATGGCCGTGGGTGCATATGCTTTCTACGATAGTATTGCCGCTGAAGCGATGACCTCAAACCTCAACGTGGCCTACAGTTTGCCTGTTAAATGGGGCGCAGTCACCGGCCTGCAGTTTTACAATGACTTTGGAATCATTTACGACAAATCAGACAACAGTGAAGATACCTGGATGAATGTCACCGGTGTGTCCGTTGCAGCGGGTGGCTTTTTCACTTACTTTGATTTTGTAAACGCGAAAAATCAGCCATTTGTCGGTGGTTCAATTGCTGGTGACAGCGATGAAACTGAGCAACGCTTTAATATCAACATCGGCTATTACTTCTAAAAACGCGAGCTTTTAGACTACTACCTTTGCTCATCAGCAGTGACCCACATCACTGCTGATGAGATAAAAACTCGCAAACTGATTGCGCTGTGGTAAGCTTTAAGCATCATCATGTGTAGTGAGCAAAGCTATGGTAAACAAAGTAACAGCGCTTTTTAATCGGTGTTTCTGGCTGCATGTTGCAGGTATCAGCTTTGTTGCTTTAGGCTTTGTGGGCATAGTGCTGCCGGTGATGCCAACCACGGTATTTTTTATCCTCGCACTGGCGTGTTTTACTCGCTCCAACCCTCGATTGGCCAACTGGCTGCTTAATCACAAAAAGTTTGGTCCCACTTTGCAACAATGGCATGACTACCGAGTGATCCCAACCAAAGGTAAGTGTTACGCGGGCTTAGGTATGCTACTGGGGTTGGTTATTTTAGCCTACAATACGCCGCCAATTTGGGTGCTTATTTGTGTGGCCCTGTGTGAGCTACTGGTGATGGCCTACATTTGCTCTAAACCGTCACATCCACCAGCTACCATCCGTTCAAAATAACGCGCTTGCAATCGCCATTGTTTATCTGTTCATCCCTTTTATACTGGCTAAACAAAAAACCAACTAGGGAGATGCTATGAACTTAAATCAAGTCACCCTGAGCGTACGCAACATGGATCAAGCCACATTGTTTTACCGTCAACTCGGCTTTTTGCAGATCGTTGACACGCCGCACTATGCACGCTTTGAATGTCCAAACGGCGCAACCTTTTCGTTATCACTCGATAAGAATATGCAAACAAACGGTACCACGATTTACTTTGAGCATGAGCAACTAGACGAGTGGGTCGCAGAACTTCAAAGCAAAGATATTACGTTTGATAGCCTCCCAGAAGATAAAAGGTATTTGTGGCGAGAAGCGCAACTGCGAGACCCCAGTGGCAACAGCATCAAGCTTTATTGGGCTGGCAACAACCGCCTGAATCCACCATGGCGAGTAGAGCGCAGCGATAGCTAAACACAGATGAAAAAAAGCGATGACAGCAATCTAGATAAGCCATTGTATTTCGCCGAAGATCCTCTTTATAGTCTAAAATGTAATCAAAGCGCTTAGCTAAGCACACAAGCTAAGTGCTTTGTCATTTTTAAACCTCAGTCAATAAGGTATAGAGCATGGATAAGAGTAACGAAAATGCAGCCGGTAAATGCCCAGTTATGCATGGCAGTAACACGCGCCTTGGGGATCAAAGAACCAAAAATACCGATTGGTGGCCCAATCAGTTAAACTTAAAAATTCTTCACCAAAATGACAAAAAAGCGAACCCACTGGGAGAAGGATTTAACTACGCAAAAGCCTTTAATCAGCTTGATTTAGCCGCCGTAAAACAAGACCTACATGCCATTATGACTGACTCAAAACCTTGGTGGCCTGCCGACTTTGGTCATTATGGCCCTTTGATGATACGTATGGCGTGGCACGCTGCAGGCACCTACCGAACCGCAGATGGTCGAGGCGGGGCTGCGACGGGTAACCAACGCTTTGCACCGCTCAATAGCTGGCCAGATAACGCCAACCTCGACAAAGCACGTCGCTTGCTATGGCCTGTTAAGCAAAAATATGGCAACAATCTTTCTTGGGCCGATCTCTTTGTCCTCGCAGGCAATGTCGCGCTCGAATCAATGGGTTTGAAAACGTTCGGTTTTGCAGGTGGACGTGAAGATATTTGGGAGCCTGAAGAAGATATTTACTGGGGCGTCGAAAAAGAATGGCTGGACAACAATCGCTACTATGGCGAGCGAAATCTTGAGCACCCTTTAGCGGCAGTGCAAATGGGCTTGATTTATGTGAACCCAGAGGGCCCTGATGGCCACCCAAACCCAATAGCTTCAGGTAAAGATATCCGCGAAACCTTTAAACGCATGGCAATGGACGATGCTGAGACCGTTGCGCTAACCGCAGGCGGCCATACATTCGGTAAGTGCCATGGGGCTGCACCCGACTCTCACGTTGGACCCGAACCCGAGTCCGCTCCTCTAGAACAAATGGGCTTTGGCTGGCACAACCAATATGGCTCAGGTAAAGGCGCAGATACCATTACCAGCGGTATTGAAGGCGCTTGGACTCCCACACCAACACAATGGGATAACAGCTACTTTGATGTGTTATTTGGCTATGAGTGGACCTTATCTAAAAGTCCAGCTGGTGCACACCAATGGGTGCCTGTGGATTTAACACCAGAGCATCATGCCCCCGATGCCGAAGATGCTAACAAACGTGTAGGGATCATGATGACCACCGCTGATATGGCAATGCGTGAAGACCCTGAATATCGAGAGATTTCCAAATACTATCACGATAACCCAGAGGCTTTTTCAGACGCCTTCGCCCGAGCTTGGTTTAAGCTTACACACCGCGATTTAGGACCAAAGTCACGCTATTTAGGACCAGAAGTTCCTGACGAAGATTTAATTTGGCAAGACCCCATTCCTGCTGTCGATCACGAGCTGGTAGATCAGCGCGATATTGACCAACTGAGCATACAGATCCTTGCATCAGGGCTAAGCGTTTCAGAGCTGGTTTATACCGCATGGTCATCAGCATCCACCTTCAGAGGGTCTGATTGCCGTGGTGGTGCCAATGGCGCAAGATTAAGGTTAGCGCCGCAAAACCAGTGGTTAGTAAATCACCCTGAACAGCTACACAAAGTACTGATGACGTTGAGCCAGATCCAACAGAGTTTTAACGACTCACAGTCAGGTAACAAAGCGATTTCACTTGCCGATATGATTGTTCTGGCAGGTGCTGCAGCCATCGAAAAGGCAGCCAAAGACGCAGGGATTGACGCCGTGGTGCCCTTTACTCCTGGACGCAGTGATGCCAGTGCCGAGCAAACCGATGTTGAGTCATTTGGCTTACTTGAGCCCATTGCTGATGGCTTTCGAAACTATCAAAAGAGCGACTATAGTATCAGCGCTGAGGAGCTATTGCTCGACAAAGCGCAACTCCTCACATTAACCGCACCAGAAATGACCGTGTTGATTGGTGGGCTTCGCGTTTTGAATGCTAACTTTGAACAACGCCCACACGGTGTTTTGACCGCTCGTCCAGGCGCTTTGAGTAATGATTTTTTTGTCAACTTGCTGGATATGGACACCGAGTGGAGCCCAGATGACGACAAATCACAAACCTTTGTGGGGCGTTGCAGAAAAACGGGCCAGCAAAAATGGCAAGCAACTCGCGTCGACCTTGTATTTGGCGCCAACTCTCAACTTAGGGCCATCAGTGAAGTGTATGCCTGTGACAACAACAACATAAAGTTCATACAAGACTTTATCATGGCTTGGAACAAGGTGATGAACGCTGATCGCTTTGATATTCGCTAAACGAGCGTCTTTACTAACAAAAAGAGCACGATAGGTTGTGCTCTTATTCTTTAAGCAGTAATTTTAGGCACCTTACCCCATGTAACACAGCGCCAACCATCTGGCTGATTGGTATCATTCTCAAAGATACACACACCACCCGTAGGGACCTTTAGGTTGCGTTCATTAAACTGCTTATCAATCACATGACTAAAACGCATTATGCCATTACTGCTCACCATTAGTGTGGTTTTGTCACGCTGTTGCGTAAGCACAGTATTAGCAAACGACAACCACCCTTGACGCAACTCATCTGGGTTGACTAACCAACCGTTTGGCACCTGAGCATGCGTGTTCCAACGCTCGATTACCGCTTTACCTGCTGCTACATCGCCTTTCCCCAAACGCAACATGACCTCATCTTCTGGCTTGTTTTCATCGGGCCCATAGTCAATTTCATTTAAGAACTCATCACTTAAGATCTCATCAGTCGATAAACCTAACACCGCACATATCAACTGAGCGGTTTGCTGATGGCGTTTTAGTGGGCCTGCATACACGTTGCTAGGTATCCAATTATTTGCCAACAGATATTGGCCAACTGCCGTCCCTTTATCTGTTTCAACTAAATCCAGGTCGGTACGAGCCCCAACCCGCGTGGGCGTATCGGTCGGTAAAAAAGTATTGCCGTGTCTTACCACAATTAAGCGTGTTGTCATGGAGTATCCTGTTATAGAACGGACACTTAGCATCCGTTCTGTATTTCATATCAAATAAGTGATCGCCATTAAGGCACTAACTCATATTCACCGTCGCTGGCAATAATCGCCTCTGCACGCTGAATATCTTCAGGACTATCAACTCCGCTCATACCAGTACGACCCTGATAGCCAACTTTGACCATTTTAACTGCGATACTGTTTTCCAAAAAGCGCATTTGCTCCAGCCCTTCGCATTGCTCATAGGTGCTCTCTGGCATTGCAAAATACCCTTCTAGCGCTTTGGCTGTATAGCCATATAAGCCAATATGCCGTTTCACCGGTGACAACGCGCTACTTTGGCGCATCGATGCCTCCTTACGAATAGCCGGAATGATGTTTTTGCTAAAAGTGAGTGCCAATTGTTCTCGATTGATTTGTACCGTCGTGCCACTGAACGGCGTTACTTGTTTGACTTCCCTAAGCTTATCCAGCTCGGGCCAACTCAGCTCAACGTATGGCGTAAACACCTCACCAACGTCACTGGATTTCCATGACTCTATCAAGGCACTGATAAACCAAGGTGGGCATAACGGATTATCTCCCTGCAAATTAACAATAAAATCTGGCTTTTCAGTTAGTTGTTGAAGCACATCAAAACAGCGTTCAGTGCCACTATTACATTGCTCGGAGGTCATTAGGTACCGGACCTGATGCTGCTCACACAACTGCACAATACGCTCATCATCGGTTGCAACCACATAGTCACAGTCACTTTGAGTTTGGCACACATAACGCGCAATATCGGCAACACGTAACAACATCTCTCGGCCTGCAATTTTCAGCAATGGCTTACCTGGCAAGCGGGTACTTCCGTATCGGGCGGGGATCACTATGAGCGTTTTGTGCATGCAATAAGTCCTTAAATGAATTCTTTGGTACCCGCGTCCAATAAACATACACACGGGACATTAGGCTCTATTATAGAACGTCTAGCTGTTCGCTTTAAAGGCCTAGCCCCAACTCTACCACTGCGCGACAAGTTTTGTTTTGAAAACATCAGCTTCATGTAATAAATACACCACTTTGGTAAGCGCACTGTTAACTCAGCTTTAACCGTTCAAAAAGCCATGTCCTTCAGACTAATTTTTATTGCAATCTAAATGAGAACCATTAATATTCGCAACCTTATTTTTTAGTCGGAATTTTTTATGCAAACTTTTAACCTATCATTAGTCACCTTAGCGTGCTTAGTCGCCACCACGGCCCAAGCCAATGAACAGAGCCATGATCCTAGCGTAGAACGCATCAGCGTTTATGGTAAACAAAATGATGTGGTTATGAATTCTGGACTAGCAACAAAATCAAACATGTCACTAATGGCGACCCCCGCAGCGGTCGTTGTGATTGACGAAGCTATGATCAAGGCTCAAGGCGTCAATAACTTACAGAACTTGGTTCGCAATATTAGTGGTGTTACACAGGCGGGTAACAACTATGGTATTGGCGATAACCTCGTGGTGCGAGGCCTAGGCGCAAACTACACCTATGACGGTATGTATGGCGGAGCAGGGCTTGGCAACACCTTTAACCCTACGCGCTCGTTAACCAATGTAGAGTCGGTAGAGGTATTGAAAGGGCCAGCAACGGGCCTATATGGCATGGGTAGCGCCGGGGGGGTCATCAACTTAATAGAGAAAAAGCCTCAGTTTGAGCAACACAACACCATGCTCATTGAGCTAGGTCAGTGGCAAAGCTATGCCATGAGCTTAGATTCAACAAATGCTATAACGGATCAACTGGCTTATCGCTTTGTCGCAAAACATGAACGTAGCGAAGGGTTTCGCGATCTCAACAATGACCGCGATGAAGCTTATTTGTCATTTCGCTACTTGGTCGATGATAACCAAGATCTAACCCTTGCCACAGCTTATATCAAAGATAGTATTGCTGTTGATTCGATAGGCCACCCCATTCGTATCTATAATGCTGAGTCTGTTGGCAATAAATCAGCAGCACAAGCCACGTGGCAAGATCTCATCAACGACCCAAACGGCGAGGGCATTCAACTTACTGATGAACAGCGCCAACGCTTAGCAACTTCATTGGCAGACAATGATGGGCTGACGCCATACTCATTTGGTCATGCAGGGCTTATCTCCCCAATGGCCAGCGACAACCAAGGCGAAGAGCTGCGCGTTAAGTTAACGCATACCCTCTATTTAACTGATAATCTGTTCTTAAACCAGCAGCTGCAATACCGCGACTATGACACAGGCTTTGCGCGTCAAACCGGTGCTTACAACTACGTTTATTGGGATCGAAGAGGGACTATCAATGCTGACCCTCGCGCGCCTTTGGTGCTTGATGGGCAGCTATACCCTTTTGCAGCCAGACGTCAGGAGTACCGTAAAGTCAGCGCAGATGAACGTTCATGGCAATACTTTGCAGACTTGCGTTATGACTTTAATTTAGCAGATATCAATCAAGAGCTATTGGTCAACGCGAATTATGAAGATCGTGACATTCGCTTCAAACAGTATTCAATCTACGACGCGGATAAGGTGATCAAGAACAAACAAGGTGATGTGATATATCGCGGTACACTGCCTTATATCTTCGACATTCGCTCACCTAATTGGGCACAAGGCCGTTTCGAGGATTATGATCCACTCAATACTGCCAACTACAACAAAACCGTGAGTGCTTGGGGCACAGGTGTGCAACATGTTGCCTATTTCGATAATGGCTTTACCACCCGCGTTGGTGTGGCATTTAATGAAATCAAGCAAAGCTACGAACACTTTGGTGTTGATGCACGCTACCGAGCCAGCGCCGCACAACCGACGCCAGAACAAAATACCGCTGATAAGGGGGCTACCTACAACCTAGGTGTAACCTATATGCCGACCGATAACCTCTCTGTTTTTATCAACCATGCAAAAGGTCGAACGGCCTACGGAATTCTTGATAGCGTATCGGGCACGGAGCAAGATCGTGACGATTCAGAATCACTCAGCAACGATATTGGTTTGCGTTTTAAAGCGTTTGACGATCAATTGCTCGCCTCTGTCGTAATATTTGAAAGTGCGCGTACAAATCTACAATATAATAACCCAGAGTATGATGAGGCCGTGTCTGCTGCCGATGTACCTCGCTATTTCTATGATGGCAAAGAGCAAACCAAAGGCGTAGAGCTGGATTTGAACGCGCACCTGAATGACAATTGGAAGCTTAATGTGAATGCCATTTATCAAGACGCGCGTGATAAAACCAACCCCAACAATGAAACGACTTACAACAGTCGCCAAAAGGGCGTACCGTATATCAGCGCTGGCACTTGGTTAAGCTACGCTCATCACTGGACTGCACTGGCTCACCCTATAGAGCTAAGCCTAGGTGCAAACTATGTTGATAAACGCAGTACCCACTCAACATCATTTGGGATCCCTGATGGCTATGTTCCCAGTTATACCGTATTTGATTCAGCACTAAGCTACGTTACTGACAGCTGGACGCTACAACTCAACCTAAACAATCTGTTTAACAAAAAGTACTACAGTAAAGCGATGTTCCTAGGCGGCATGCCAGGGGAAGAACGTAATGTAAAACTTAGTTTCAGCATGAGCCTATAATAGTGTGTGGGCCATCCAAAGTGGCCCACACAAATAGATTTATTCACTATCTTGATGTGTTACTTGCCATTGGCTCATTAGTTTGAGCATGAGCTCACTGGCTGTATCGAAATCATATTCATCCAGAACTTTGCTGAGCTTTTTCAAGTAACCTTTACAGCGCTCATCGTGCATGATGTAAAGTAATTCCTCTACCACGTCCGCTGCATCTGTATCACTGTCTTCTAACATCGTCGCCAAACTGGTCAACTTATTACTCACCTGAGCGGTATTTAATGCGCTATTAAGTGTTTTATCTGCCGCTTTATAGTGCGGCTTCAATGCCCGCAAGGCGTGTTTAATTCCATCAATTATGGGCGCAATTTGTTGACCTACTCGGTCAATATAGGGCCTGAGCTGCTGCGTATTCACCATACACGCTTGTTCTAATTCTGCGGCCGCTCCTTGGAGCTGATAAGCGCCGATGTTACCTGCCAATGCTTTCATGGTATGCGCCCAATTTAATACTAATGCCGACGCCGCAGGCTGAGTGTCTGACTGCTCTTCATCATGTAGAGATATCATGTGTTCATACTCACTTAAGAGTGAACCTTGTTTATCTACAAAGCGTTTTAGCAGTTGTATATACAATGCAATATCGCCACCAGCAATGTGCAGCCCTTGTCTTGGGTTTAAACCCTGAATATCAGCAAATGCGCTCACATCCTGCTCGCTGACCTTAACGGATTCAGTGTTTATCGCAATGCTAGGCTTAACCCATTGCTGTATGGTAGAGACCATATGGGCAATATCAATGGGCTTAAAAATAATGTCGTTCATACCGCAGGCTTTAACCGCATGTTGGTTGTCTTTGGTGACACTGGCGGTCATCGCGATGATGGGCAACTGCGCAAGGTTTGTCTGAGCACGGATCTGTCGAGTGGTCTCATAGCCATCCATATGCGGCATTTGGCAATCCATCAGCACACCATCAAAAGTGTGTGTTTGAAGTTTACTGAGTGCCTGTTTGCCATTGCCAGCAACACTGACCTGAGCGCCTTGCTTCGTCAACAATGCAACTGCTAGCTCTTGATTCAACTCGTTATCTTCAACGAGTAGTAAGTTTACCCCAGCAAGTGGCTGGCTGGTATCATGCTCAGAATAAACTTGTTTATCGGGTCTCTTTTCACCACTCAACTCCTGTAAATGTGTATAAAGTGGTGTGGGGAAGATAGGTTTGCTTAGTAATATGATGTCATCGCCACTTACACAGTGCTCTAAATGGTGTGTGTCGTAAGGTGCCATGAGTACCACCAAACCAGTCGGTTGTTGCTCTTTGAACTTGTCAATAATATGTTGTGCCTGCTGATCGACAAACAGAATATCTGAGTGCTCAAACTGCGTATTAAGCAGCTCTATTTGGCTTGCACTGTAGCAATGCGTTTGTATATCCGCATGTTGTAAGTACATAGATAGCACTCGGCTGGCGTATTGATCATCATCCACAACCAAAGCATGTTTAATCGCTAACTGAGGCTTGGTTATCTGCTCATCCGTGAGGCATTGCACTGACAAGTTAAAGGAGAAGGTACTCCCTATCTCTGGCGTGCTTTGACATTCTATTTTTCCACCCATGAGCGTGACCAACTTTTGGCTAATCGCCAGACCCAACCCCGTACCGCCGTATTTACGAGTAATAGATGAATCGGCCTGACTAAAAGACTCAAACAGCCTTTGCTGTTGTTCATCAGTCATGCCTATACCAGAGTCAATCACAGCGATGGCCAGCGTCACCCTATCATCGAGCTGTTGCTCAAGTGTGACGTTGATCATGACCTGCCCGTCTTGCTCGGTAAACTTGATGGCATTAGAGCCAAGATTAAGCAATACCTGCCCAATGCGTAATGGGTCTCCCTGCAGCTGTCTAGGAATATGTGGGTCTAACGAGATATTGAGCATCAGCCCTTTTTCTTGAGCTTTGATACTGAGCACGTCAACACAGTTCGACAGTACCTCTTCAATCGAAAAGGGCACAAGTTCAATATCCAGCTTACCGGCTTCAATCTTAGAAAAGTCTAAGATATCGTTAATAATGCCTAATAACGACTCACCACTGCGATGAATCTTTTCAACATAATTTCGCTGCTTGCGATCCAGCTCTGTATCCAATACCAAATAACTCATCCCTATAATGGCATTCATAGGCGTACGAATTTCATGAGACATATTAGATAAGAAGTCAGATTTGGCCTGAGTGGCTCGCTCAGCGGTCTCTTTGGCTTGCTTCAATGCGGCTTCTAAATGCTTCGCATCCGAAATATCCATATTGATGCCAAAAATACTCTTTTTTTGCGCACTCGCATCGTGCTGCATGCTGCGACCAATTGTCAAAATCCATTTCCATGAGCCATCAGCGGTACGCATACGGTATTCACAGCGAAACATCGACGTTTGTTTTTTAAAATAAGCTATCAACGTACCCTGTACGTGATCAAAGTCATCTGGGTGGATCAAGGCTCGCCAGCGGGCAACACTTTTACCGAATTTTTGTTCAAGCTCATCACCCAAATAGCCCAACATGGATGACCAAGTACTATTGGTCACCAAAATATCTCTATAACTATCCCACTCCCACATGCCCGCATTCGCTCCCTGCATAGCAAGCTCTAGGCGTTGTTCAGCATCTTTAAGTTCACTGTAAGACAGTGAGTTAGCAAGTGCCACTGCCAAATGATTACCAACAACTCTTAAAATGCTCAACTGCGCAGCGTTATAAGCTTGCTCGCTATTGGACTGAATTGTAAAAATACCTAGTATTTTGCCATCCACAACTAAGGGCATACAAAACGCAGTCCGTGTTTGCTCGCCATTCAAACTATCTTGGATATTTAACCCATACCCCTGCCAGCACGCCTCACTATCTAGTAACAATTCTGTGTTGTGCTTAATACAGTAGCTTTCTATTGTCTGCGCGCTTTTAACAGACACGTCCAGTACCGATAACGGGTTGTCATTATGCTGTGCAAAAATAAAGTCGACTAATTTGCTCTTGTCATGGTACACACCCACAGCAAAAAAGTTACATGCCAGAGTCTGGCGTAAATGTGTATATATCGTGTGGCAGATGGCGCGCATATCGTGACTTGCAGCGGCGTCTTTACCGACTTCGGCCAGCACTAAAATTTCCTGTGTGTGTCTTTCAACTCGCTTTTCTAGCCGTAAGCTGGCCTTACTTAAGCGCTTAAAGCGCCATGAAATTGCCCCGCTTATCAACAGCAGTAAAAACACTGGCAAAGAAATCTGGAACCAGAGCGTTTGATACCAAGCCGGCGTGCGTATTACCTTGACTGCAATGCCCTGACGGTTCCAAACCCCATGATTGTTACTACCTTGAATACGCAGCTCGTACTCACCCGGTGGCAAGTCTCGGTAGGTGACAGTGTGTTCGGCGGTAATATCACCCCAATCACTGTGATGCCCAACCAACCAAGTGCGATAACGATTGTCTAAATTGGACTGATAATCCAGTGCAGAAAAATGTACGCGTAAACTATGATTTTCAGGCGTCATGACAATCGGCTGAGTAAAATCTTGTACGCTTTTTTCATCGACCCAAGCCTGTGTAAATACCAGTTTCGGCGCAGCTCGATTGACTCGAACCAGCTCAGGCACAAAGCGCGTGATACCATCAACCCTGCCGAATAAAATTTGCCCTTGGCTGGCGGCTTGTGAGCGCGCTAAAAAGTGGTTGTTGGCCAGACCATCATGCACACTAAAGTGATGGAAGACATGAGTCTGCGTGTCTAACTTGTATATACCACTTGAAGTCGCTAGCCATAAGTACCCATGTTTATCTGCAATCATCGATTTTATGGCAAGCGATGTCTCTGAAGCAGTATTGGCATAGCGCGTAAATTGCCTGCTTTTTAAATCATAGCTTGTAAGCCCATTATTCGTTGCAAGCCAAACTTTTGCGTCATATTCCATCGCCTGATTGACGTAATTGTCACTCAGACTCGCCACATCGCTGTGCGCTATAAACTGTACCGATCCACGCCCATTGGCAGTGACCCTAAACACGCCCTCGCCATCTGTGCCTACCCAAGCCCGTTGTTCACTATCAATAAATACGAAGTTTGCATCAACATTTGGCAACAGAGCGCTATATTGATCACTACCGATGCGCCAACGAATGACCGCGTTCTGACCGGCCAGCACCAGCCATGCCCAGCCTTGTTGGTCAAAACTAATATCTTCGACGGAATGACGAGCGTCGGCAAGCCAAAACAGCTCCACAGCATGAAGCTCTTTGGCTTGCTCATCAACTCGATATAAACCAAAGTTAGTAGCAGCAAAAAGTTGACCATATTGATTACGGGCGAGTTTGTGAACCCTAAGACGGTAATCTCCTGTTAGTACATTGTTATGAGCAAAAGGGGTGAACGTCTGTTTGCCATCAAAGTGAACTAAACCACGGCCAGTGCCGAGCCATACACCACCTTGGCGCGCAGGAGCAATACTCAACACTTGTCTAAACAGACCTGACAGCAAGTAATCTTGTAGATAGTTTTGATGCGATGTAAACATTGGTGGGTTTGGATAAACCTTGATGATCCCCGAATAGCGTGTCGCCGCCCATAGCAGCCCTGTTTCATCGATCAATACCTGGCGAACATCACGACTGGGTAACAATGCAAGCTTTGAAACATGTGGTGTGTTGACAAAGCGCTGTTTAATAATAGAAAAGCGATAAATACCAGCAAAGGTTGATAGAATAATTTCCCCTTGGTGATGTAGCATTTTAGAAACACTCGGCAAGCCACCTTCAGGCAAATCAAATGTTTGATACTGTCCCGTATCTGCACTGAATAAACCAAAGCTGCGTCGTGTCGCTACCCACATTCTGCCTTGAGCATCAAAAGAGACTTGCCTAACTTCATTATGATCTAACTCACTGGAGTCCATATCAAAACTCACTAGCAGATCAGTTTGCCTGTCCAATTTATGCAAGCCATGAGATGTGCCAAACCAAATAGCACCACGGTTATCCTCACTGATACTCCAAACGCGATTCTTACCTTCCAAATCAGCTGGTTGCTTAGCAAACAAGAAGCGTTTGAACGTCCCTTGTTCACCCACCAGCTGATTTAGGCCACCCCCATTTGTACCAACCCACAGCGTACCATCCTGACTTTCAAACAAAGTTTGTATTTTGTCTGATCCCAGTGACTCGGCTTGTTTGGCATCGTGGCGAAAATGCATAAATGATTGCTCACCTTGCCACAGGTTGAGGCCACCTCCCCAAGTGCCCGCCCACAACCGACCTTGGCTATCAAACAAAATCGTCGCCACACTGTTCGCCGATAATGAGTCCACTCGACTGGGATCATTTTTGTAGGTGATGAATTGATACCCATCGTAACGCATGACGCCATCAGCACTGGCAAACCACATAAACCCTTGCGGGTCTCTGGCGACAGCGTAAATTTGTGGGTTTGAAAGCCCGTTATAGGCCGAAATGTGCTCAACTTTTAACGTGTCACTCGCCCTAACATGGCCAGTATTTAAGCCAACTAACAACAACAGCACACCAAAGATGATGGGCATAAAAGACAGTTGAGGCAGTTTCACACGACACTCCAGATTGGCTACAGCATTGAATTAAAAGTATATTTTAGCTGTCAGCCCTGATGAAAGTTATTGCAGCTAAAGCTAAATTATAACAGTAATTTCATAAAGCTAAGGATATTTACCCTTCATGATGCATCTGATCATTCGTATGCTATTACTAATAGACTAACCCTAAATGATGTAGCGAGTATTTATGGCACTCCACATGAGCCCGTTGACTGTATTGATTGTAGAGCCGTTTGAAGCGGTAAGGGCAATGATCACGAACGTATTGAATGAAATGGGTAATATTAAAATTATCCAAAGCTCCAACAGTAACGATGCGCTTGAAAAACTCGCCTACAGTGACGTGGGTTTGATCATTGGTGAATGGCAATTGTCTGGGCTCACTGGCATTGAGTTTCTGACTCAGGTTCGCACCACGCCACGCACCGCGAAAATTCCCTTTTTGATGATGTCCTCAACGATAGAGCAAGCACATGTTGTTCGCGCAATTCAATGTGGTGTATCGGAGTTCATCGTAAAACCATTTTCAAGTAAACAACTTAAAGCCCGAATCCAACGCGCCTTAAATCGGCCCGTTAGGGCATTTCAAGGCGACTCAGCACAATTAGCCTCTGTCGCACAAGAAGAGCAAATACAACTACTGATTGTGGATGATGTGGCAGACAACATCAAAGTCATCAGTGACATCCTACGCCGAGACTATAAAGTTCGTGCTGCACTCAACGGTAAAAAAGCATTGCAAATCTGTGCGGGCGACCCACAGCCAGATATTATCTTGCTGGATATCATGATGCCCGAAATGGATGGCCTAGAAGTGTGTCGTCGCCTCAAAGCCGACCCCAATACCCAGCATATAACCGTCATATTTTTAACTGCCTTGGAACAAACTGAGCATGTCATTAAGGGGTTATCTTTGGGTGCTGTGGACTACATCACCAAACCGGCTAATCCTGCGATTGTGAAATCAAGAGTGCAGGCCCATTGTCGCGGCATCGAATCACACCGTCTAATGCGCGCTCAGATTGATACAATGCTCGAAAACGCAAGATTAAGAGACGAGTTCGATAACCTCAACCAAAACGAGCTCACCAAACCGGTTTCTGTGATTCAGCATGCCTGCGAATTATTATCGAGTCACGTACAGCAAAGTGAAAAAGCCAGACATTATCTAGAAGAAATTCAGCACAACTGTGCGCAATTACAGCTCCACCTTGATAGTGTAACGGCGCTTGCTAAGATTGAGCGCAATGACTACCAACTCAACCCTCAGTCGCATAACCTGCTATTCGTTGTGGATGGGGTGTTAGCTGCCCTAGCCAACACGCTCAAACAACAGCAACTCAGTGTGCATACCTCAATTGCTGCTGATCTGGAATATCGTGGAGAGTTGACGCTCACCCATACCTTGTTAAGCCACCTAATTAAAAATGCGTTAGAAGCTTCAAGAACGAGGCCAAGCATCAATGTGAACGCTAGCCAAAGTGATGAGCATGTTGTGATCACCATACATAATTCAGATCCAGTTCCAACACACCTGACAGAGCAATTTTTTGAGAAGTTTGTCAGCTCTGGCAAACCAGGGAGGCTCGGGATGGGTACTTACATCGCAAAATTGCTGGTTGAGGCACAGCATGGCACTATCGCCTTTCGTACGGATGATAACCGAGGAACCGAGGTTTTTGTTCACTTACCGCTGGGCTAACAGGCTATCAAGCGTCGTGGTGAACTATTTCACCACTTTCAAATAACTAGGCGTTTCATCTGGCCTAAGCGGTACCTTGGTATTGTTGTAACCCAAGGTTTCTGCTCGCAATGCGCTGACATGATTAAAGACCGTTTTAACACCGTAATACTGGTCCATGTCCTTTTCACCTTCTAATAAATCACCCAGCTCTAGCATCAAATAATAAGCGGTATTTTGAATTTTTTCGGGCACTTGCTCCTCAGGCTCCCCTTTAATAAAGAAGCTTCGAAGCCAGCATTCTGCGCGATTACAGCCATGCCCTTGCACAATCATGCCTACAGCTAGCGCCATTGCAATTATCATTAATACAATAAAAATTAGTATGGGTTGCATCCTGTTGCTTCCTCCATATAGATAAAATGATGCGCTACGTATGTAACTTTGCAGGGGTATCTAAAAACCTTCTCACTCACACTATCGTAGGGTTACTCGTGTTTACCACGTGATAACATCAGCCTGACTTCACAACCTAAATGGCAACGCAAGTGAATTTGTATTTATAATGTATGTAAATACCCAACGTGTTTGCCCTAATGGGCATTAACCCTGAGTCAAATACAGGCATTAATTATCGTGTCAGTAATGTTTCAGGCTGATAGGCTATGGCGATAATACCCATAAGGTATCCATCGGTGAAGATTATTACTTTTCCCTGTTTCTGTACTGTAAGTACGCAATACTGATTGATAAATCACGGAAATGTTAATTAACATATAAAAATATGTCAATGTAAAATGCATAAACTGATGCTGTTCTGGTCATACTCAGCCATGTAAGAAAAAACGCTATCTGCATGTAAATTAACATAAAATCGAGTATACATAGCTGGTTTGGCTGTTTTTTGCGACCAAGCAAGCTTCTTTTTACGTCCAAGATGGAATTGATATTGCTGCCAGTCTTTTTTGGGAAAGTACGCGATACCAATCTGAGCTGCCCAACATATATAATAACCAATTGTCAGCCAACTTCATCACTGTATTTTGCTAACAGCTCCCCAACCTGAAACAACAACTCATGTTGTTCTACTGGTTTTGCCACATAACCGTCAAAGCCCACCTGCTCATATAGACGTTTATCTTCTTCATACGCATTGGCGGTAAGCGCAACAATAGGTAATGTGGGCGCGAATTGCTTTATTTTCTTACAAGCTTCAACACCATCCATCTTCGGCATTTGAATATCCATAAGCACCAAGCTTGGCCTATTTGCTTTTACCGCCTCTATGGCCTCAAGACCATTTTGGACTAAAGTGATGCGCGCTTTGGTCGGCGCTAACATTGCCTTTACAACAACCTGATTAATGTCGTTGTCTTCCGCCACCAAAATATCAACTCCGGTTAAATCTAAGTCTGGAATTTCTTGTGGTGTCGCGACTGGTTTTTGATGCGACTTTAGCAATGGCAACGTAACATTAAATACACTGCCTTTGTTCAGCTCACTCTGTACATCAATACTGCCGTGCATCATCGTGACCAAAGAGTGAGTGATCGCCAACCCAAGACCCGTACCGCCATATTTACGGGTGGTTGATTTATCCGCCTGCTCAAAGCGTTGAAACAATCGGCTTATCTGTGCTTCGTTCATACCGATGCCCGAGTCTATGACATGAAACACCAAATGCTCGCTTTGCGGCAATTCACGGATCAGCACTTCGACTTGCCCTTCGGAGGTAAACTTAATGGCATTAGACACAAGATTCAGTAGGATCTGACGCACACGCACTTCATCACCAAGCCAATAATCGCTAAGTACATCAATATCAAACCTTAATGCTATGCCCTTTGAAAATGCGACCACTGACAACTCAGATTTGAGGTTTTCAACAAGCCGCATAAGGCTAAATGGCTGCTCATCAAGCGTCAACTTGCCTGCCTCTATCTTGGAAAAATCTAAAATGTCATTAATGATGGTACGTAGCGCTTTAACTGAATAAATTCCTTTTTCTAACAACTCCCGCCCCTGATCTCGCAAAGGCTCCGCTTTCAGTAATTGTAATGTACCGTATAACCCATTCATGGGCGTTCTGATCTCATGACTCATATTCGCCAAAAACTCCGACTTTGCATGCGTTGCCAGCTCTGCCTGCTCTTTGGCCTCAGACAACGCACGCTCGCGGTTAAGTTGCTCAGTCAAATCATATGCTATCCCCAAGAATCCAAACACCCGCAGCTGCTCATCCGTTAGTGCGGTAATGCTCAAACGCACTGGTATATGCTTGCCGTTTTTGTTGACATAGGTCCAACGGTTGGTATCAATCACCCCTGTTTTTGCTTTGGCAACAAAACATTCAAAGCTGGGCGCTATATCCATCCCCAACTCTTTGCTCATCGCTTTACTATGCTCAATCACTTCTTTTTCTAGATGAAACATAGCGGGGCTGGCTTTGCCAACGAGTTCACTCGCCTGATACCCTAACAGCCGCTCGGCCGCGGGGTTAAACAAGGTGATCACGCCTTGCTCGTCCGTGGCAATAATGGCGTAGCTTGCAGAGGTTAAAATACTCTGCTGTAACATATTGATTTCAGTCGCCTGCTTAGTGCGCAGCGCAACCTCTTGCTCTAGGTGAAGATTGGCCTGCTCCAACGCCAACCCTTTTACTTTTTCTGCCTCAAAATGCTGTTGTTTAAGTTGTTGTTTTTTGAGTAATACCAACTGTATGCTAAACACTAAAATGGCCAGCAATAATGACAATCCAACCGCCCATATAGCTGATTGCATGGGCCGTTTTAACTCAAGCTCGTAAATAAACGCCGAGGTAGCACTTAAAGATAAGTGCCATTGACGACCAAAGAGCGTGATTCTTTGGTACTGGCTATATTCGTTTAACTGATGCCTTTTATTCCCATGAGTGAAAAAGACGATTCCCTCATCGGGCGTTAAATCTGAAATGGACATAACAACATCGTCACTTAGCGAGCGCATTGATGAGAGGATTTCATCAATCAAGATTGGTGCATAACTCCAGCCAACCACATTATCCAATCGTTCACTTGGTTTAAATGACGCATCTGAGCGGTATATTGCCATTAAAATCAAAAAGCCCTGCTGTGCTTTATTATTCGCCTGAACCAATGTAATCGGAGCCGTTAACCTAGGCTCGTCACTCATTGCCGCCTCTAACGCCGCCCGCCTGCGCATTGACTCCGAGCCAATATCCAACCCCACCGCACTGGCATTACGCCTTTCAGGTTCTATAAACTGAATAATAAAGCGACTTTTATCATGGGGTGTAAGCTGTTTAATTTGGAAAGATTTATCAGGACGTTGTTGTTTTGCTTGCTCCACAAACTGAGCCTGTTCATGTGGCTTAACTAAACGAATGACACCAAGCCCTCTAGCCCCTGGAAACTCTCTGATGAAATCTCTTGCATTCATGTAGCGCTGCATGGCTGAGTAATCAAAATTGTTTTCTCCAGATGCCGAAACCGCGCCTCGCAGGCCTATGATACCGTATTGATATAACGCTACACGCTGCTGCACTCCCTCAGAAATACGCTCTAAACGACTCCGTAAGGCCTGATGTATTTGTTGCTGACGTAATTGCTGTTGTTCCTCATATTGAACTTTGCCGTAAAACAACCCCGCCACAATGATCAAGATAGGTAAAAACATTATCTTAAATAGTGATATTGGCTCACCAGCTGAGTGATTAACGGCGTTTTCCATGTTTACGATTTCTCTGTGAGCCACTATGTGACAATTCTGTAACGAAAGGGCTGGTGGAAGTTAATTTGAGTATAGGTTCAACATATCACAATGCCAAACCAAATCACTGCTTTACAAGCCGCTGTTCCACACTTAAGTATCAATAGAGATGAATATATCTATCAGTGATTTGTGGTACAGGTTGTCGCGTTGCCTTTATTACAATAGTGATAATCTAAAAAATACTGAGATTGAGTCGGCAATGTTGCTTTAGTTATCACATCAAATAGTAAACTTGCTCCGAGCTTGCCCATTGCAAATGGGTTTTGACCAATATTTTCTGTAGATAACCCTTGTGCCAAAGCCTGTAACTGCACGTTTTCTGTATCAGCAGACACTATGGTCAACGTACCATTCACTATCTGCTCTTTGAATGGTGTCAGCGCCTCAATATAGTTGCCGTTAAACTGTGCAAAGCCCGCCACGGCCAAAAATATAGGGGGCTTTGGCTGTTTAATGATATTGAGTAACTGGTTCAGCGCATCTTCGCGACGCCCCATAGTATAAAGCGGGCAGCGCTCATACTCATACCAGCCATGGCTGGCTGAGAACCTCACCTGATCACTGCCAAATAGCGCGTACCTGACACCACGAATGCGTTCATTAAGGTTAGGAGTGGTTTGGTGCCCCGACTGAATACACACCGCTTGTGATGGTTCTGTTTTATATTTTTTGGCAACCTCGCCCAGTGCTTTGCCAAAATCAAAGTTATTGGTGCCGACGTATGCCAGCCGATATTGATGATGTTGAGTCAATAAGTCAGAGTCAAAGGTGATCACCGGAATGCCTTTTTCCTTGGCTTCTTTGAGCGCACCTTCAACCAGATAGCGTGAGTCGGTTGTAGAGATCAATAACCCATCAATGTCTTGCTGTACCAACTCTCTTACTATCAAAACCTGAGTGCGCACATCTTGGTAATCATCAGCACCTTCATAAATACATGTTAGGTCTTTATGTTGCTTGGCAAATGCTTGGCAGCCGTGAAACGACTGCTCGTAAAATGTATCGTTTTTAGTTTTACCCACCACTGCAATTTTTATTTGTGCCGTAGCGCTAAACGCCAGACCCAGCATAGCAGCGACAATCAGTTTGAGTTGTTTTTGTATTTTCATGGATTTTTAATACTTGCCACACAGCCACTAAAGCAACAGCAACATTTTGGTTAACAAAACATTACTATAACTCAAACACCTAGTTAATAAAGTGATTATTGTTACCAAGCGAATATATTTGGGCAAAAACCACAATCTTACTATCGTGTAGAGCAAAAAAAGCAGCAGCTGATAAATTTTATGCTTAACTTATTGTTAACTATGACTTTCTAAATCATATATAACGACAATCAAAGGACTGCATATTATGCGCTATTATTTTCTATACCCTCTGTTTTGCTTGCTACTATTTTGTAACGTGTCTAACGCCGCTCCCCAACTGTCAGGGAGCCTGCCTGAAAAACAACAAGAAAAAAGGTCTGAAAAAGGCACTCAATCTCCTGCACAGGAGTCATTTTTCAAAAATATTCAACCTTATGAAGGCACAGAAATATACGTAGACTACTTTCGGGGCAATGACTTAGATGGCGCATTGGATGTGCAATACAGTTTTAAATACGTGTTTGGCAGAGACATGAACTTCAAAAAAGAAGGTGATTTTGATTGGAATGCCGCTTTCTCTTTTTCAGGGGAGTTTGACTTTTACCTAGGCACACGAAATTCAGGCCCTGTTGTGGGCCGACGCTATAACCCCGGCTTCCAATTAGCCTGGGGCACGGCTAAACGCGATAACTTTATTGAGTGGCGTTTTTCATTGGAGCATGAGTCAAATGGGCAAACCACTGACTCTTTACCAACATTATTGAGCCTAGCCAGAGATAACAAAGCCCAATATGCGCAGGAATATCCTGATATAGATAACAATTATTACCTACAAATGGCGACCGAAACCGTCAGTCGCGGCAGCGACTTTGTTGCGGTAGGCGGTGTGTACCGTATCAACCCATACGATGTCGACTACAACGACTGCCACTCAATATTCAGCTGCTTCGACATTCACCTAAAATTTAGAAAAATATGGGGAGATGCTGAAGATATGGTGTTTTGGGACGCCACTAAGCGGCATGACAGGCTCGAAGATTACCAAGGCACCGATATTACTTTTGTTAGCCAATTTTTGCTTGAAGACAGGATCTTAACGCTGCTGGGCGGGCAAAGTACGCTATCGCTCAGATACCGTTCTGGTGAAATCTGGGGGGGCGACGTGGGCACTAACAATACGTTTGACGTGAGCTTTACCTCACACCTGCATATAACCCATGAAATTCAGTTACCTATTATCTTCTCATACCATGCAGGATACCTCGAAGAGCTCTACAAGTACTCCGAGAAGGCTCATTACTTGCGAGTAGGGTTTGCATTGAACTTTTAGATTAGCAACTTGCTGATGGCTCAGCTCCCCCTCCCACTGTAACCAGTTGGGTGGGGGTCTCTGTAAAGCTATCAAAAACCAGCCCATTGTCTTTGAGCACTTACCGGGTTCAAAAAAGAAACTTAACTTTTAACTTCAAAAAGTTAAATTAAAATCACTATAAGATTTAGGCCGTAGTCAAACCCACAACGTTCGTTACACTTAGCACGTTACTTCTTATCATAAATCTCCGACCAACCTTCTAGAGCGCAAACCCAAGGCTAATTCGCGAACGCTATAATCGGGGTCATATGCTCGACCAAGCAGTAGTGGTGCGGTAAATTCTTCCTCACGACCTAAATAAGCCACGAAATACATAGTCGACCGCCTGACACTGGGAACCGGATGATGCTCTGTCGCCCAAGCAAATAGCTCTAGTGTTTCACGCCCTTGCTCTGGCAACCAGGCCAATGTATATGGAATACGGGTTCGCACGCCAGCTTCTGCGGTTGCAATAAGGGCCTCGGATAGTGCATTTCTAACATTGGGTAGCTGTTCTCCTAAATCTTTCCAAAACTGGTTTCGTTTTGGTGGAAAACCACTTTCGTCGTGATGGCTAAATGTAATATTCACCGCGGCAAAGGCTGACGCGATTTTAATGCGCTCGGCTTTATCAGGATGGGCAAACAACGCCCAAAGCTCATCCAATGACTCTCCCGCCATAATAGCCCTAAACACCAAAGCCTCTTCATTGGAAAACCCGACCATAAACCGTTCGTATTCAGCTTTACTTGTGCTTTGCTGGTGCGTGTTATTCACCTTGGCCAAAGGCGATGGGGTTGAATGCTGCATATTAGCGCCATATTGCGCAACAAACGCTGGCGGCTCAGAAAAAGCCACGGGATGGGTATTCACTCCTGCTAAAGCATGAACAACAAACGCAACGACCAGCAATACTAAGGTCGCTGCAGCTATAAGCACTTTTTTTAATGTAACACTGACTCTCATTATTCTCTCCACTATCAATAAAACACATCTGTGTAGGTAATGAGAACTTAAGTGAAATGCAGTAAAAACAAATGACTTGCGGCTGATTTCTGGCTGACTTTTATGTGATTGTTGGCCGGTTTTATTGTAAACACAATAGTGGTAATGATTCTTGTCCCCCCTATTTTTAACGCCTTCCAAACTCAAAACACAGGTAAAATAGAGGATGCCTTATCGCTGTTTTATCTTAAAGCGTACATTGGCAACCTCTTCGCTAAGTGAGCGGTTCATCCACAACCAAAAGCCGGCTAGCAAAAACATAATATCCGCCTATTCTTAACACCAGTCTGAGTAGCCTTCATCGACCGCACTTTTAGTTTCTTATAACAATACAAGGTCACGGGTATCGCCCATGAAAGCAAGGGTGAGCCTACATTGAGTTGCAAAGAAATCGAAATGACCGACGGTGTAACACACTGCCCAGAGGAATGATGCCAAGTTTTCAAAAAACTTTTGATTAAAAGGATATATCTATGAAAATAAAAAATTTATTGTCACGGATAAGTATAGTGACGCTCGCCGTTACGCTATCTAGCAGTTGTTCTAATTCTGATAAAGCAGTCGAAACACCACCCGAACCCGCACCTAAAGAACAAACGACATTTTCACACTTTGGGCCCTATCAGCCTTTACCAACTTGGTCAGACTGGTGCCCAATAAATAGCGATAAAGCCAAGTGTACCTCTACGTTGCGTAATGCTGTACAAGAGCAAAGTGCCAAGAGCCGAAAAACCGTACGCGCTCACGGATGGCAACTATGGGCGGGAATTACATCGCCATTGGATAATTCGGGTTACGATAAAAAGACAAATACATCAACCATGTTTGGCACTCAAGGTTGTTGGGCTAAAAATATCAGCAAGCAAAGCGCATGCAGTGGGGTATTTCCATTATGGCTTAGCTGGCCCAACACAGGCTTGCCCTACTCACCAAAAACCAATACCACTTTAGAAGCAACCAATGTGGATAACGCCGGCCCAGCCGTTGCTGGCCTTATTCAAATCAATCGCAACTTTTCTGAGTCAGGCACGCCGCAAAGTGCATCTAACACAATACTGACAACCACTGCCACCATCCAAGACCCCGACCCAACCAAAGTGCAGACAGTAAATACCCTTGGTCCTATTCCAACATACAAAGTGCCCGCCCTTGCCATTGCCAAGCAATGTAAGCTGCCAAAAAGCGACGTTCAGCCACAACTGGCTGTCGCCTATGACCCTAAAACATCGGATAAAGATCAGTTAAAAGCATGGACCAAACTGGATACGCTATGTACTCAAAACGGCTACCCAAATATCGTTTGTCCAAGTGCCAGTGGTATTTGTGATGGTACTGCCTTTGTTAATCAGGGGGATGTAATGATTGCCACGGAGTCATTAACCACGCAAGCGTGGGATGCTGTTCAAAATAACGCGCTGTATGCAGGCACATCAACACTCGCTGATCTTTATGCTAAAGGTGATGAACAGGTGGCTGCCAATAAAGTCGCTAGCTGGTTTAATAACGAGTTTATTTCGACTAAACATATGTTCTGGCCGGTCAAAGGCTGTAATCCGAATGCGAAACAAAACGAGCTTGGCTGTCGGGTACGCTATGGCGCATTGCCACCTTGGGTGCCTAAAAATTTCAAAGATAAAAACTATGCAACCAATGCCGACTATCTTGGCTACGAAAAGTGGGGTGAAGTGGTCGCCATTGATACCTGTGGAAAAGACTGTAAAAAGACCTCTAGCGCAACGTTAGAGCTTGCGCATGTTGAAGGCGCATCAGCCATCACAACGCAATCTCCGAGCGTATATAAAGTTAAAGACTTTATGCACTTACAAGTTTCAGAAGAGACACTAAACAACGCCTTTACCGCCACCGACAGAGCCCTGTTAGATCAGGCTACCATTTGGGCCTATGGTGACGATTCAAATGGTTTTGAAGCGGGTGACTTTTTAGTGGTTGTTGCCATGCATGTGAATACCAAAGAGATTGATTCATGGGCATTTCAAAGTGTTTGGTGGAGCCCAATGAACGACAGCTCAAACGACTGCCCAGTGAAAAAGTACAACCAATGTTTTGGCCAAGCGGATATTTACAAAGCCACAGAATTCAAATACTCCGGCCTCAACCGTAAATTAGTCAGGAAGCTGGACAAAAAAGTGGGGGCTACGTGGCGTAACAACTATCTGCTCACCGATAGCTACGGCATCAACTATGAAATTGATGGTGCCCCCGTCATGGCCAGTAATTATTTCACGGGTACGCCACCTAAATGGGCAACACAAAGACCTGACGGTGACACAATAACGATGCTGCCTGTTTCAATGAACCCATACATAGAACCGGTGATCCACCCACTTGGCACAAACTGCCAGAATTGCCACCGCAGAGCAGGTGCAGTGAACGCCGCACCTAATCAAGGTGAATATGCCGCAGGTGTCGGTAGAGCAAACTATCAAAATGCCCAATGCCCCAGTTTATTAGCAGACTACGGTCTGCCTGATAACGACCCATGCATGTTAAAGCCTTGGGCGTGGAATCAAAATACCAAGTGGGATGAAAAGGCAAACAACAATTGCCAAGAAAAAGACGGTACTTTATGCAGTGGAAAACAGGCTTTCCCTATCGTGAATACCGACCAAGCTTGGTTTGTTGCAGACGAGCATGTACAAAAAGCTAAGTAATCGTTTAGCGAGTTAAACCGCTGTACCATCCATAAACACCATATTGATATTTGGTGTTTATGGAGGCCAAGACAGTGTATTTGTGTAACTAATAACTCTCACCTCGGTTAAAGTTCATATTAAAACTTCATGGTTGGGAGCTTCATAAACCGAACATTGGGGTGTTTGATACCTGCGGATTCGGCAAGTCCTAAGGTTATCTCTCGCTCAAGCGGAAACTGCTCTTTGACTTGCAGCACATCCTGTCGCCACTCGAGCAAATAGAACATGGATAGTTCAAGATCGGATAATAAATGATGGGTTCGCTTAGACTTATAACCAAAAACTCGATGTACACGGCCATCGGATGGCGCATCATAAACCGTTAACCACGGCTTGTAATCCTGATACTCGCCTGTACCACGCCCCTCTTTAATCCACTTACGATATTGCGCCTCAGTATGGCCAATCTTCCTAGACATAATATACCGCTATAACTGATTGAAATTTCAGCATAGCTAGAGTGAAAGTGTGATGCAAATTTATTAATTCATGATGTCACTGCGAGCGCTCAAATCCAGTGAAAACATCAGCTAGCTCTGGCCAGAGTTAAAAAATTAGCGTTACTTTACAGCCACACCTCTAAAATAGATTTGATCAATAGACATGCAGCAGCAACCAGTATAGAACACCCGCGGCATGTAGATTCAAAACACAGCCCCTTGGCAATTAATCTACAAGCCTCATCAGCTCCTTTTTTACTCATAACGCCTTTTACCTCTATCTTGCCCTTATCTCGTAGTTTCATATTGAATGCTCCTTTTAAGTACAATTATTTGGACACAAAACAATCTAGCAGAGTCGGCACATGAAAGTTGCTGTACAGCAAAGTGATCAAAACCGTACCCCAAAGGCATGCCTCTAAAATAAGTATCTCGGAGAAACAACCTACCAACTCTTAGCTTGATGACGTCATTATTCGGAAATGCAGCTGGAATGTATTTTAACCTGGGTTAAAAAAATAAAATGGAACCAATGATCTAATTGAACAGATGTACTAAGTTAAAAGCTTAAACTTTAAGGAAAAGTATCATGCACTTACCCTCAACCTATGCCCTAGATAAAGAGTCGATAAAACTCAACGCTTATAGACTATTGTGCCATTTTTATGCAAATAAGGAGATTGCTAGGCGTGTCGATCCAGATAATAGAGATGACCCGTTCGCAAAACTGGAAGATAGCTATTTTCACAGGGAAATGAGTAAGCTACTAATAGATATAGCGATATCCCTGAGAATATTAGATGACCAAATGTCTAAAGCAGATGAAGCGTCAGATGAAGTTATCGCATATAACAGAAGAAAGGCAGAAGTTAACCGGAAGCATAGCTGTATGATGTTTGACGATATGTCGTTAAGGGAAGTTTGCAACAAGATAATCGACGCTGAAGTCGTTGAGCCCCACTTTGCGGAGTCTGATGATGGGACTCACAAAATAGATAACTTCAATTGGCTCTATTGGTCAGATTCCATGGAACAATCAGGTGATACAGACATACCAAAACCAGAGCCAGTAAAATGGAAATACCTAGCTAGAAGAGTAAGGCTTGGCGGTAGAAAAGGTAAACAAGAGTGGTGGCTTTTGTTAGAAGTCCCTACTTTTGTAAGGGTGGGTGCTAAATAAAGTTAGAAACAATAATAGTCTGTAAGTCCCTAGTTATGGTTCGTAAAGAATGGCTCACTGAGAGGAAAGTTGGAAACAATAATATCGCCAAATTTAGTTTGAGTAATAACTACTCAAAAGTTTATCAATCAAAGTTGGAAACAAAAAAGTTGGTATCGCCAGTATTCGATGACTTCATCTGTATAAGTTCTGACGTGCACCTAAATGCGACTTGACGGCTTCTTTGTGCCATAAACGGAAGTTTAAATTGCTCAAAGATTTAACTTGCTGAAAAACCAAAGTTGTATAAAAACTCAAGTTATCTATTAGTTAAAAATTAATTTTTACTGATTTCTATTGCTACTAGTAATCTCTTTACCACAATTATCACACGTCACTGAACAAGTCATATTTCTATTGTATTTCAATATGGCTTGTTCTAGTTCACTAGCTGAGATACCTATCGACTCAGATAGCATTTCAATAGCTATTTGTTCTTCGTTAGTAATAATACCGTCCTCTAAAGCTGTAGCAATTTCTCTTTCTAGCAATTGTCTTCTAGTTCTAAGTTCATCACCGAACTTAGCTGCAAGCATTGCAGCAGGCAACGCGACAATACCAACACCTAATAGCATTATAAAAATGGATATAAATTTCCCTAAAAAAGTCACTGGTGTTACATCGCCATAACCAACCGTTGTCATGGTCACTACAGACCACCATATTGCGCTGGGAATACTATCAAACACATCAGGTTGTGCCTCATGCTCAACGCCATACATAACACTAGCCGAAAGTATAACTAAAACACTCATAATGATAATTGCAGCACCTATGCTGGGTAATTCTTTTCTCAAGACGTCCATGAATAGTCGGAGCCCTTTGAAATAGTGAGTTAGTTTCAATAACCTAAGCATTCTAAGCATGCGCAGATATCTTAAATCTATTGCAAATATGAACGATAAGTAAAAAGGTGCTATTGCTAACAAATCAATAAGTGACACTGGGCTTAATGAATACTTAATTCTTGATTTTATTGGTTCAGAACGGTCACTGTGCGGTGATTCAACTGAAACCCAGATCCTCGCGAAATATTCAAGCGTAAACACAATAACAGAAAAGATGTTAAATAAGAGAAACTCTTGGTGATACATTTCTCCTATTGGTTTATAGGACTCAATAATAATGGCACTAACGTTTAAAATGATAAGCACCACGATAAAGCCACTAAATAATCGACTAGTTTTCGAACCGTCGAACCCGTGTTCGAGAATATCGTATACCATCTTTCTTGTTGTTAGTGCCTTGCCCATCGATTAATTATTCCGCTTATTATTGAGTTAACCGTTAGTTCCGAATTCTTAAACTTTAGCCTGTTCTTCTTTGGAAAAGGTAAGATAGGCTCTTGTTACTGGAATGGCTATTTGAGAGATTAACGCCGTACCCCATAAAAGATTACCTACTAGAGCAGGCACGTAAGGTAGGACCAATAATGTTGCTAAAGCCAAAACAACACCAAACATCCGTACTTTTGCGGTAGCAAATCGATGAGCAACACGTTCTTCGATATTGAATTGAATCCAAAGTAGACAGAGTAAATATGAGGCAAGCCCGATACACCCTATGGCACCATATTTGAGCGGGTACGGATCCCAGAATCCTACTTTCACTTCACCTGCAAGCGCAACACCCACCATCACAGCCGACAGCATTAGGAACAAATGCGCTAACCACCAGTTAACTAGTGTCCACTTTTCTTGATTCTTCGGTTTTCCATTTCCAACAAAGTCGAAATAAATCCAGCAGTGAACAAATACTGCTATGCCTCCAAACATGAAGTTAAATAAGACTTCGGGAGTAACTTTATACACGCCTTTTTCGGAAAGGGTGATCACAAGTTTAAAGAATCCTTCTCCAACAACAATGAGAAGTAGTAAAGCAAAGCGCTCAGACATATGCCCTAATCGAGGTAAAAATCGCTTACATTCCAGAACGCCAATTTTGGGCAGCATATACAGAAGTTGGATAGAAATTATGGCAAGCGCAAATAACGTAAAATTGTATGGTGCAGGTAGAAAAGCACTTATTGCGAATACAATAGCGAGTATAAAGAAATTGCGACTTACGGTACGAGAAAGCACAGTTGCTTCAACACCAAGCCTATTTGTTCTGTGATACAAATAGGCGGTGATCATTCTATTAGCAGCATAGGCAAGAGCAAAATACATCCAGCCCTTATCTAAGACATGAGGAATTGACGCAGCCATTACCATTGCGGTTACAATTTGGCAGGACATGATTAATCGATGTTTAACGCCGGTGCTGACATAGAGGGAGTTAAATACGCTAGAGTCTGCCCATGCAAACCACACAGCGATAAATAGTCCAGCAAAAGCAAGAAAACCATCCACACTTAAGTGGTCACTTAAAAAGTTTCCAAGTAAGAAAATAATGACCACATGGATCAGGTCATAAAATAACTCAACCCAATGCACATGGTTATGCACATCTTCATGATCTAAGTGGTGCTTTGGCAGTCGCCACATTGGATGATTTTCTAGTGACATACTATTTCTCCGGCTTTTCCCAAGCATAAGGCTTCATTGCATCATCTACTTCTGTATGCGTTAACGCATTGGTGAAATTAGAGATTAATTTAGCTGCCAATCCAGTTAAAACTTCTAAAGCTTGGCGCTTAGTATATCCAGCATTCAAAAATTCATTTAACTTATCGTCACCAATATGGCCTCGGTGGTCTAATAAGGCTTTTGTGAAATCATGAAGTGCTTGAAGTTTTTCGTCTGGCAGTTTAGTGCCATTTCTCAACGCTTCAATAACATCATCAGGCATTTTAGATGACTTCATCATCCAAGTATGACCGGGAACACAATAGTGGCAATTATTTTCAAAATTCGACGTCATAAATACCACTTGTTGCTCAACCGGGCTAAACGTTGTTTCTTTCATGAAGCTGGAAAATGTTTGGTTGTACGCTTTATAAGTTGCTGGAGCTTCAGCTAAAATCTTGTGGAGGTTTGGGATCATCCCAAAGCCGGCTAGAGATTGCTCCATCAATGGTTTCGATTCTTTTGGAGCCGTATCCGGCTCATAGTAAGTAAACATATTTAATTGTCTCTATTTTAAATATTGATTGAGTACACGTTCGAAAGTTACTACTTCTTGTGCACCTGATAGGACCTGTTCGCCATTAAAAATAAATAACGGTACGCCATGAATGCCTCTTTGAAGCCAGTGCTCTTCGATTAACTTCACTTCTTCACTGTATGAGTTGTTAGTTAATACAGACATTGCTTGCAGGGAGTTCAAGCCAACCTTTTCCACCACATGGATAAGTTCTGACTCTGTGAAAGTGCCTTTATTACTAAAGAAATGCTCAAAAAGTGCCTCTGCTAATTGGTTTTGCAAATCACTTTCTTTCGCCCAGTGAAGTAGTTGATGACATTGGTGCGTATTAAGCATTTTCATTTCATCAAAGTAGTTAAATGTGAAGCCAACTTTTTTGCCTTCTTCAGTTAACATCGCTCTGGCTCTAATGCTGCCCTCTAATGTAGTTCCATACTTTTTCGACAAATGTTGTCTTAGGTTTTCACCTTCTTTTGGCATACTGGGGTTAAGCTCGAAGGGGTGCCAGACAATATTAACGTCGAATTTAGTGTCAAAATTGGCTAATGCCGCTTTTAAGCGACCATAGCCAATTACACACCAAGGACAAACCACATCAGAAAAGATATCAATGTTAATTTGCATCTTTGACATCATTATTTCTTTTCAACGATAATTGCAGTGATTGTTGTGTCACCAACATTTTTAACTTGATGTTCCCATTGGTCATGCCACATCACGTAGCCATCTGGGATCTCCAAAGTCATGTTTTTTTCACTCGTTGTTATCGTCGCCTTGCCACCTTTTTCGAAGTAGACAGTCTCAGCATTGTGTTTATGCCAATTATCCTGTTCACCCGGTTTGAGTGTCATCTTGAGTACGGTAACTAATTCGTTCTCAAGTAGAAGTTCATATTGATTTGGAGATGCGATGTGAGCAGATTCGACCTTCGCGTCTTCTGCAAGCGCATTTCCAAACAAGAGGGCTGAAATAACGCCAGTCAATACAACCTTTTTCATAGCAACTCCTATTTATGCATACCACGAATAGGGTAGTTGTTAGCGGGATTTCGTATCCAACCTAAACCACTAATCAATGACTGAAGTTCTGGTCTTACGAATGGGTTGTTTGAAATGTCTGCTACATGAACTTTTCCTTCACTATTGACTACAAATAGTCCCGGCTCAGCAAATGGATGGTCGGTTTCTTCTGGGGACCTTGGCTCTGATATATACAAGCCAAGTTCTTCCATTTGTTCAACAGTAAGGCCGTATGCGATGGGGAAAGACACACCAAGTCTTTCCATATGACTTTCAAGTTGTTCTTTGCTGTCGCCAGAAACGGCGATCAAATCTACACCTGTTTGAGCGAGTAGGTCTTTTGCGCCTTCAAGTTGGTTCAGGTATCGTGTACAAAGGGGACAATGCTGACCTCTGTAAACAACAACCATCTTCCAATCCAAACCATTTTCAGGCGTAGACAACGTTTTAATATCACCATTTAGGAGTTTGGCTTTAATTGCAGGTAGGAGTCTGGCTTTAATTGCAGGAAAGTCTGAACCTGCATGAAGCTTTTTGGTATATTCAATGTTCATGACTGTTCCTTAAAAATGCTTGTTAATGTGAGCTTCGAAACGTTTGAAGTCGTTTTCAACATCTGCATTTTTCATCACATCAAAGCATGCAAATGTTTCCATTGGTTTCATACCAAAGAACTTGAAGTTCATGTGCATAGGGAACATTAAGTCGTCGATTGATTTGCCATCAAAAAATTCATCTTCATCGTTAAATGCTTCTTCCGGCGCATTAAAGGTGAGTGACATCATATACTTGGTGTTCGTTAACGTGCCGCCCATACCATAGTTTTTCTTTGGTGCTTCTTCTGTACGTCCGTCACCAACACATAACGCTCCTCCCATACCTGCGGTATAAACTTCGTCCATATACTTTTTAAATGACCACGGCACACCCATCCAGTTACTTGGCGATTGTAAGAATACAATGTCTGCCCATTGATGGTGTTCTAATTGGTCTTCTACATCGTACTCATCATTCATTGTTACAACGCGAGTGTTATAACCTTTACTCTCAAGTATGGTTATTGCTTTATCAATTAAGGTTGCATTTAGCTTACCTTCAGAAAATGGGTAATATTGGTGGGCATTAATAATTAACACGTTCTTCGAATCAGTGACGCTCATAAAACAACTCCAAATTAAATTTCATCAAAATAAGTAAGAGAAACATTCTCTAACTCAATTCATATGTGGTATATTTTAGTTACCTAACTTACGTTATCAATTAGTATACTTTTAGTAACCTGCGGTTTTTGTAAGGCGGATGGATGGAAAGTGTTGTAAAAACAGATAGTAAAGGTAGAAAAAAAGTTTTGAATGCATGCACTGAACCCTGCGCTATTGAAAAAGGCATGCGTTTAATTGGCGGAAAGTGGAAAGGTTCCATTATTTATCACCTTAAAGACGAACCTGTAAGGTTTAATGACCTAACGCGAATGCTTGGCGGTGCTAGCAAAAAAATGGTCGACCAACGCCTAAAGGAACTAGAAAGTGAAGGGATGGTACTCAGAAAAGTGATAAGTGACAGACCTGTTGCTGTAACATATGAGTTAACCGATTTCGGTAAAACCGCACTGAATATCTTAGATGAACTCAGGATTTGGTCAGAATCCCACAAAATATAGATTCATCGGAGTGTGCAGTATGACTTGTTAATCCTTCTAAAAGGTCTTTTTCTGACAACCGTTTTTTACTCATAACTTACTTCTCGATTCAAAAATGACATTAGATAATTTATAGCATAGTAAGCAGCTAGAAATTAGTTCTGAAACAAG
>NZ_JAKFZQ010000014.1:0-132248 GCF_021654245.1 Pseudoalteromonas sp. MMG022
AGAGGTCGCGTCTAACAATCTAGCAGCTGAGCTAGTGCCGCATTCTAAATCTTTTTTAACTTAAAGATGTAAAAAGCCCGCTTAGGCTTCACGTCTTAAGCGGGGCAGGATTCTACAACATAAAAAATGCTTTGCAAGCACTTTTTTAAATATTGAAAAATTTTTCTTGGTAGATTTTCAATTCCATAATGGAATCTTTGATATCGTCCAAAGCGAGGTGTGAACTTTTCTTTTTCACCTCATCGAGCAATTCAGGCTTCCATCGACGTGCAAGCTCCTTGACGGTGCTGACATCTAAATTACGATAATGGAAGTAGGCTTCAAGCTCTGGCATATACTTGTTTAAAAAACGACGGTCTTGACCAATGGAGTTGCCACACATTGGCGACTTAGCAGGAGGAACCCAACCTTTTAAGAAGTCTAAGGTTTGTTTAATCGCGTCAGCTTCTGTGAACTTACTTGCTTTACAACGAGCGGTAAGCCCTGAGCGGCCATGTTGGTTTGTGCACCACTCATCCATGCCATCAAGTAACTCATTACTTTGGTGTATAGCAATAACTGGGCCTTCAGCCAATATATTCAAATCACAGTCTGTAATTACTGTGGCAATTTCGAGGATTTTGTCTGTCTTGGGTTCAAGCCCCGTCATTTCGAGGTCAAGCCAGATCAAATTAGATTCATTAAACGACATAGACTACCTTAGCGGTACTTTCCTTTAGATCCAATGCAATTAGATATATCATATTAGCTTCACCAACGGACCAAAAGCTTTTTTTTAAAAAGCGGGGCATTTAATTGAGTTATAGACCAATTACATGCAGCCCACAAAACAAACAGTACAGGAATAGGTGAATTTAGACAAATTTACCTATTTCCGAGCGGCAGATCAAAAGTAACATGGCAAAACATAAAAAACTTAGTAAAGGCCAATCCAGACGGATTAGTGCTAATCATCAAAAGCGTTTGCATAAAGCAAAACAGCAAAAGACGGACACGACTGAAACCACTTGGCAAGCGGATAATTTAGGGCCTAGTGAACATGCAGTGGTGATCAGTCGCTTTGGTCAACATGCTGATATTGAGACATCTCGCGGTGAAATTCTACGATGTAACATTAGGCGCACTGTAACAAGTTTGGTATGTGGAGATGAGGTATTCTTCCGCCGGGCTAAGGTCAGTGAAGGTGACTTAGCAGGCGTAATTGAAACCACCGAGGAAAGGCGTTCTCAGCTAACTCGTCCTGATTTTTATGACGGTGTGAAAGTGGTTGCAGCCAATATAGATCAAATCTTAATGGTCTCTGCAGTACTACCTGAGTTTACTCCTCACATTATCGATAGATACCTTGTAGCATGTGAAGACATGGGCATTGAACCAATTTTGCTGCTTAATAAGGTCGACTTATTAGATGAGGAGAGCCGTCAGTATATCGATGAGGTTTTAGACATCTATCGAGAGCTTGGTTATCAGGTACTTTTGGTCAGTAATAAGACCGGCGAAGGCATTGAAGCGCTGAAGCACAAATTAGTCGGTAAAAATAATATTTTCGTTGGTCAATCCGGCGTTGGTAAGTCGACCTTGGTAAATACGGTGCTACCTAATGCCGATATTTTGACCCAAGAAGTTTCAGAAAACAGCGGCTTAGGGCAGCACACAACAACGGTTTCTCGCCTGCATCACCTACCGAGCGGAGGTAACCTAATTGACTCTCCAGGGATCCGAGAATTTGGTCTGTGGCACTTAGACGTTGAACGCGTTACTTGGTGCTTTAAGGAGTTTAGAGAATTCATAGGCGGATGCCGCTTTCGTGACTGCAAGCATTTAAACGATCCCGGCTGCCTATTAGTGGAGGCTGTAAACGACGGGAAAATAAGTGAATTGCGCTTTGAAAGCTATCATCGTATTTTAGAATCTATGGCCGATGGGCGAGCGGGAGCCCGTGCCCCTCGTGTTTAAATCTGTGCTACTATCAGCAAAATTTTTGTAGGAAATAACAACGTGAACTTGGATAAATTGAAAATTGCTATGCAGTACGCGCTACCAAAGCACGCGCTATCTCGTCTGGTTGGGAAGTTAGCTGCCGCAGAGGCAGGCGCCCTTACCACGCAATTGATTAAGTTATTTATCAAGCAATACAAAATTGATATGAGCGAGGCGCTTCACGAAGACCCTGCACATTACAAAACTTTCAACGAGTTTTTCACTCGCCCTTTAAAGCCTGGTATTCGTCCATTGGCGACAGACTCAAACACAATTGCACATCCAGTAGATGGCGCAATAAGCCAACTTGGCGATGTGGTAGATGGGCAAATAATTCAGGCTAAAGGTCACGATTATAGTTTACAAGCCTTGCTAGGCGGTAAAGAGGAAGATTTCTTGCCATTTAGCGGTGGTAAGTTCGCAACTATTTACTTGGCACCAAAAGACTATCATCGCATACATATGCCAGTCGATGGCACGCTAAAACGCATGATCTATGTGCCTGGCGACCTATTTTCAGTTAATCCACTAACCGCACAAAATGTACCAAACTTATTTGCCCGCAATGAGCGTGTAGTTGCCATTTTTGATACCGAACTAGGCCCGCTTGCGATGGTCTTAGTTGGCGCAACTATAGTAGCAAGCATCGAAACTATTTGGGCTGGTACAGTGACGCCACCAGCAGGAAAAGATGTATTTAGTTGGGATTACCCAACATCAGGAAGTAACGCGGTTACTTTGAAAAAAGGCGAAGAGATGGGACGCTTCAAACTTGGTTCAACAGTGATTTTGGCCTGGGGTGCTAATCAAGCTGAATTCCTAGACAGCGAGCAACCAGAAACAGTCACTCGCATGGGCACTCCATTTGCGACACTTAGCCACGGCTAGTTCGGCACACCTTATTTAGCGTAAAATCCTAATACGGGCTTTACGCTTTTTCTACAACCTCTTTTTCAGATACCTTACGTGTACTATTGAGATAATACCGTGTTAGAAGCAAAACCACGACAAGTATGAAAAAAGTTACTCCTGAGCTGCGAAATATATTCGACATTGCCAACGTAGCAACAAGGTCAGATAAATAACTACCATACTCAAATGCATGGTCAAAGTGAGCATCTATGAATGGTCTTTGTATATTGCTAAGTAAAGACTCGTAAGTGTAATGCTGCTGTGATTGCAACTGAATAAAACCTAAGGCAATAAAAACATTAGAAGATGTAATTCTCAAGCACATAGAAATAGAGTTTGCATTGATAACTTTATCACTTGTAATCGACAATAATGACATTGCTGTTAGGGGCGTAGCAAACAACACTATCCCTAAGCCTGCCACTACTCTTGCTGAGGCGAGTTGTGAAAATGTGGCATCCAAGGTGTATTGGCTCATCATGAAAAATGATATACCCGTTAAAATCAAACTGACCAATGCCGTGAAAAAATACCACTCTTTGCGTACATATTTACCAACAAATGGACTTAACAACCCCGCAACCGCACTACCAATAGCAACAACAATACCCGCATTCATCGCTGGCATTTTATAATTCATTTGTAACCAGATAGGTAACACGATCAAAGACGCAAAAATTAAGCCGTTCCCAACCACCATTACTGCCATAGCCGCGCTGAAGTTGCCATCTTTAAAAACAGCAAAATCAAAAACTTCCAGCCCATTCCTCTTGTTAAAGAAATAAAAAAGAATCATCCCAACTACAAATGTGACGGTACAAAGCAATATGCCAATATTGCTAAACCAATTGAGTTTCTCACCAAAATCTAATACATACTGAATTGAAGCGATAGCAACAGCAAAAGCTATTAATGCCGCATAGTTAACTTTACTGCTACCATCATTTTTCTTAAGCTTCGGTTCTAGCTCATCGACAAGAAAAATTAAACACACGATCATCAGCGGAAAATTGATGAGAAACAACCACCTCCAACTGAAGTATTGTATAACGAAACCACCGATCACGGGTCCGACAATGGGTGCCAATGAAATAGCACTGCTCCATAGCGCGACCGCCATAGCTCGCTTGTCTTCACCCATTATTTTAAACAGAATAGATTGACTTAATACGATGAGGAAGCCTGATGACAGGCCTTGCAAAAATCTGAAAATGATAAAGTCAACGTCAGAAAAAGCAAAGCCGCAACCAAGCGAAGACAGGATCACAACAACACTGGCTAGAACAAAGAGTAAATCGTTGCAATAACAACGACTAAGTGCACTGGTCAAAGGAAATGAAATGACAAGTCCAGCACCAAATGCAGTTATGATCCACGCAGCGTTATATACCATGATACCCAGATCCGGGGCTATTTTAACTAAAGCTAAATTGGCAATAGATGTATCCAGCATCTGGGTGAATATGACCAAATAGACGGCAAATATCTTAAGGTAGTTTTGCATCATTATCTACAATCGACAGTTCACATTCGACGCATATTTAGTAAATGAAGCTTGCTCTGCAGCTACAATTTTTTGAATATAGTCTTCCGGCTGCTTTTGCCAGTTTGGCAAGCTGTGGTAACCATGCCTTACTTGCGCTCTTTGTTCTACAGAATCTAATTGCTCATCAAGCAATAACTCGACTTTGGCGCTTGAGCCAATCGGTAACGTCTTGGCACCTTCATCTAATAAACTTACGATGACGGGCACACGTTGACTCACTTTGATCCAGTTTGAGTCGGTATTATTTCTTGGAATAGGTGAGAAAGAAGCTGCGGTAGAAGGAACAATAGAATGCACAACGCCCTTATAAACTTGCTGCGGGTTTACATCGGAATATACTTTGGCACGCATACCGGGCTTTAACGAAGCAATTTTTGTCTCAAGCACATTAGCTTCAACTCTAATATCATCCGTTGCAACTAATACAGCAATTAAATCACCAGCATCAACGTACTGCCCAGCATAAATATTGAGTGTATATATGTAGCCAGTGCGTGGCGACCTAACTTCCTGTAAACGTTGGTTGTGCAACTCTTCTTCAAGCGTGTTTTTAGCTTGCATCACTTTCGTCCGAGACAGTATAGCTTCATTCGTTGCATACCCCATCACTGACCATTCCAATTGAGCAATGCTTTTCTCTTTCATGGCAACGGAATACCCCAAAGACAAGTCCTCAAATGTATCTTCTGCAAGCAAATTGGCACTACTTAACTTTTTGCCTCGCTCCAACCTGTCCTTTTTAAAACTACTGACAAGGTCACTACTAGATAGCTTTTCTTTGGCTATGCTCTCTTCAAAGCAGGCTTGTAACTCATCTTTAATGCTTTGATGGAAAGCTTGTGATGCTTTTTGGACCGAAAGCTCCGCTGAACGTTTATCATAAGCGAACAAAATGTCTCGCTCATTAACTGTACTCCCATGTTCTATCAGCACAGTCTCGATAATGCCATCTTTAGGCGCTCTAATCTTTATGATTTTTCCACTCACATAAGCGTTATCCAGCACAACCGTATTGCTGTCTAAACTCATCACATAGCCAGCCGCAAGACCAGCGACAACCAATAGCAATATCAGAAAGTTCTTCACCATTATGCATTTAATTCCTTTTCGTTGTTGTGGTGCTCTAGCACCACTGCATATTCTCTTCAAGTGTAGCAATGCCCTTATGAAGAGCTTGTTTTACATCAGTCTCTGAGTGCCCAACTACGACAAAACTTGCTGCACACGCGACACTGACACTAGCACCACCGTAGCTTTCTCCTTCTTTAACTGCGATTTCAAGCTCCGTCATCCAAGCAGTGTCACTTTTATTTTTAAGACCTTGGTAGGTGGCACTTTGAGGTTGATATAAGATCATTCCCGACATTCTAGTCGGGATACTAGCGATTTCTAGTTGTTGAACAATGCCCGCTTGAGCCTTGACCCAAAGCTCATACAAATTCACATTGAATGCGTGGTTAAGGGCTGAAACGATCCTCCCCCCCGCCAATCGACAACCAATTTCACACAGCACCAGCTCATTCTCTTTTGTTACAAATACCTCGCAATGAAACGCCCCGTTATCAGGTAGCCTAAGCGCATTAATCACTTCTTTCGTGAAAGTAATTAATGGCTCTGTCAGCGGGTTGTCTTTTTCGAGCAAGTAGCTGCCAACATGCTCACCGTTAGCAAAACTCAGCGCGTCGCCAGCCAAATAAGAGCTAGGCCATATTATTTCGACTTTTCCATTAATAGAAATACCATCTACATGATATAAATGCCCATCGACGAATGTTTCAATATCTAAGCCAGCAGATTTATTGTTGTCCAGAAAGTGCTGAAGCTGCTCATCATTCCTTATTACATGCACACCACTTGAACCAGCTCCATCTGCGGGCTTCACTACCACTGGGTAGGCATTACTCTGAACAAAGCTAAGAACGTCAATGACATTCTTAGCTTTCGTGAAAGTGGGCACATTAACTCCACATTTAGCAGCGGTCTCTTTCATCAAAACTTTATCTCTAAAGGCAAGCGCATTGGTTGCCTTTTGACCCGGTATGTCAAAATACTCTCTAAGCTGTGCACAGCGTAGTACATCAAACTCAGAAGTGGTTACAATTGAATCAACAGGATAAAGCTTACACAACTCATAGGCTTTAGCAACAATTCCATCGTCATCATAACTGTCGAATGCATAAGGTTCTAATTCTGAAAACTGATCCGCTACCTTGCTACACATTAAATAGTGGCATTGCAAAGTGTCATCATTTAACCACTGCCCAAAGTCAGCAATCGCCTTAGGCAAGCGATTAAATATAATTATATGTCGCATCCTGCTCTCCTAATTTCCATTGCTAAATTTCGACTCTGATTGATAACGTAGATTGATCTGTTGCAGCTTAGGAAAAACCTCTTCATGTGAATCACACTTAACAACAACAAATCCAAAAGCATCACAAGACATTGAAGCCTTTTCAAACTCTTGACCAACTTGCTTCCAAATTTGATGATAAAGCACTTGCTTATCTTCAATAATCTTTTGTTCATCACCAAGTTCATCAATACGTCCTGTACACACACTTTTTAATAATGCAGCCCCCACGTATGGTCGCGCTTGGTACTGTACAACATGTTTCTCAACCAGTTCAGCACGTACCCATTCTTCTGCCATTTTAATCTGATACCCCTCTTTGATCAGATTAGATACATACACGCCAGGCAAACGCGCACCTATCTCCCCAAAGTAAACTCTTTTGTCCGGTGTTAAAAAGAATTCAACATGTGCAACACCATTAACAAAGCCAAACTCTCTGATGATGATCTCATTGAGTCTTATCATCTCTTTTATGTGCGCTACACTTTCGTCAAATATAATTTGGCTCGCAAAAAGTGTCGTAGGATCCTGTAATGACTTTAATGGCGTAGTGGAATATTCTGATACGGATTTAAAAATAACTTCACCATTTTGGATTACACTATCCACATGAAACTGTTCACCTTCGATAAACTCTTCAACCCGATATTGCTTTAATATCTCATTGGATAATGCCAAATCTTGTAGTTCAGTTTCGTTGTGTACTTTATATGTCGAACGTGAGCCCATACCATCATAGGGTTTTACTATCACGGGAAAGTGCAGACCGCTTTGGTTAAATTCTTCAACCGACAAAGTGCTGGGTATGTAACTTTGCGCAATCGGAACGCCTATCTCCTTGGCTTTGGCTTGCATCACATTTTTGTTTCGCACAAGCTCTGAAAGAGCTTGCATATTTTCTCGCACACCAAGGTGTTCCATTGCTTGCAATGCAAGTCCCACATCCTCTTCATAAGCAGGCAAAACACTTTTGATTTGAAAGTCTTTTGCAAGCTCATCAAGAATAGTCAGTGTCAATGAGAAGTCACTAAAGTTAGACACTTTGAAGTGCGCATCGGCTTCTATATCACTGATTTCTGTTCCATCAAGTGTGATTACAAACGCAGTCGCATTTTGTTCTCTTGCTGCTCTAGCCATTGCTTTTAAGTTAAGTCTATAAACTGGTCCAAAATCTCTATATATCACTACTATTGCTTGTTTCATGCTGCACTCTCCTCTTGTGCATCTGGTGCTACTTGCTCAAGGCCAACACTGTGGTAGCCATTATCAACGTGTATTATTTCTCCTGTGGTACACAAAGATAGATCAGACGCCAGATATGCAACACTTTTAGCCACATCTATTTGGTTAATTTCATTGTTGAGTGGGCAACGGTTTGAGTAAGCATCTTTCATGGTGGCGAAGTTGCCAATTCCGAACGAAGATAATGTTCTTAATGGACCCGCACTGACTGCATTCACTCGAATATTGTGTGCACCTATATCCTGCGCCAAATACCGAACAGAGCCTTCAAGAGCCGCTTTAGCAATCCCCATCCCATTAAACCCAGCCATAGCCCTTTGCGCCCCAAAATGGGATAATGTGATCAACGAACCGCCGCCCAAAATGTCCTTCGCTTGATTGGCAACTTTCAATAGACTGTACACAGAAATATCCATCATTTCTGCGAACCCTTTTCGGGACATGTTGGACACGCCAGAGGCTAATTCTTGCGTATCGGCATAAGCAATAGAATGCACAATAAAATCAATCTTTCCATATTGCGATTTTAGTTTTTCAAATAACGCTTCAATATCTTCGTCATTCGCGACGTTACAAGGGTAAAAGCTAGCTTCAGGAGAAAGCCCACTACCTTTTTTGATACGAGCAAGGTACTTGTCTTCATCCCCTCCCATAGGTTGATATGACACAGCTATTTCAGCACCTTGCTCCTCTAAAAACTTTGCAATATGGGTGGCAATTGAGTTTTTATTTGCAATACCCATCACCAAACCAACTTTATTTTTCATCAATTCCATTTCTACTACCTTCAACTACAATGATTTATCGAGCAACGGTTCAGGGAGTCGCTCAACTATGTTAAACTCTGTGGGAATACAGCTGCTAGGCAACTGAGAACGAATGTATCTCTTTAACTCAGTGACCTCAAAAGGTGTTGCCGCTTCTATATATGCAACAGGCACTTCCCCCAGAATAGGGTCTTGCTGCGCCGTTACTCGTACGTATTCCGACTGTGTGAATTCACTAATCACATTTTCAATTTCACTTGGGTAAATCTTTTCCCCTGCGCGCTTAATAATGTTCTTTGAGCGGCTACTGAACGCAAATCCGCCGTTCAATCTAGAGAAGAAGTCCCCTGTATTCAAACGGTGGTCGAGATGCAATTCAACAATGCTATTGTTAACGGCTATTCCAACCATCTTCGTAGGAGTTTCAATCACTAACTCGCCAACACCATCCACCTCATTAGCTAAGCTCAAGGACACGCCATCTAGAGGCTCACCCAAAGGTACTTTCGTCAGATTAATAAGGTGTTGAGCGTTAGCTTTGTATGTTGAAACACGAGGGCCAGCTTCTGTGAGCCCATATGTACAATAGATTTCTGTCTTATCAAAAAGCTTCAACACCCTTAACAAAGTCGCTTTGTTTATCGCATCCCCTCCGATAGTGAGGGTGCGTATGTTAAGAGCAGGTCGTTGCGCGATGAGTAGTTTCACAATGTGCGGTGTCACACTAGCAAAGGTGATAGCATTTTCTTGCAGCCACTCTCCTAACTTACCCATGATCTGGTTGCTGTTTTTGCACATAACAATGGTGCTCTGAGATTGAATTGCACCAAATAAATTTGCTATCAAGCCGAAACTGTAGAAGATAGGCAGTACGATGGCCACTCTGTCTGAGCAACGCATATCAACCGACTTGGTATGCAGCCAGCTATTACGCAATACTCTGTCCAATTTATGCAGAATCAGTTTAGGCTCTCCAGTCGTACCTGAGGAGAAAATTCCCAAGTCTGCCACCTGCTTTAGAGAAGACAATGCATTATGGTTTACGTTAAACCTTATGCCTGCGAAGCCTTGAAGATTTGAATCAATGACTTCACCATTAGAGTTCTTACCAATGGCATTCACCATTGTGCTTTCAGACAGGAAGAAGTTAAAATGAAACTTTTCTATGAGCTTGTTTATATAACTGGCTTTTACAGCATTTTTTACTATTGCAGTAAACACCCCCACTTTCCATAGAGCACAAAGCGCTGCTACGTGTTCCACAGAGTTTTTTAACTGTACGAGTACCGTATCGTTGTTTCCCAACCCCATTGCAGAAAGTTCATCACACTTTTGCGCAACAAGTAAACAAAAGTCTCTACCAGTCAACGCTACTTCGTCATCTACAATGTTAAAAGTGTCTGATGCTTCAATTTTTGAAAGCAGTGCTTGTATATCAAAATTAGCTTGCATTACTCCTCCCTAACCAAAAGTGAATTCTGCCAGTTAAAGCAAACAAGAATCTAAGTACATCGCTTCAACGACTAACTCATCTCCAACATAATCTGCTTCTATTAGTAGTACTTGTTCGAGTATTTTTTCTGTTACTAAACTATTAACGATATTTTCTACAACAGTTCTAGAATCAGGGTTCTGTTGTATAAAGTAGGTATAACTTGCGCCATGTAGATCAAATGCAATTGAACAATAATTGGCTAGCATTTGTGGACCACCACGCGAAAAAAAGCCCTGTCTAGGGCGACTTTGTTGGGCTGCTTCAACCACTTTATTAATATGAGATACGCAGCCTGTCTTCGTGATCACAACTACGCTGGTTGTCTCCGGTAGCATTAAACTAGACTCGGACAACAGCCGCTCAACACACCGTATACTTGCACTCGCCAGAGGATCACAACGAACATCCTTACCTTTAAGTCTTGCCGGTGGTTTACAATCCGCGATTGAGATTTTTAATCGGCTAGAAATCGACTGTTCCATCATTGTCACTCCCTCTCGAACGCAATACATGAATTGACGCCACCAAACCCACAAGTAATAGACAAGCCACTGCGCAATGTTGTTTCGGTCGAAGCACCCGCACCTATAACATTGAGGGGAATTAATGGGTCTAACTCACTATGGCCAACTGTTCCCAAAAGCATCTGATTCTTAAGAGCCCATATTGAAATCACAGCTTCAGCCAGGCCTGCTGCCCCCAATAAGTGCCCAACAGCCCCTTTAGTTCCATTTACAGGAATATCGTGCGCTCTCTCAGCAAATACCAGTGTTAAAGCTGCAGCCTCAGCCGCATCACTTAATGGTGTACCACTGCCATGCAAATTTATAAAATCAGGTGTGCCCACTGAAGCCGTCGCTTTGCTTATCGCTTTTGCCAAAAACTGACCGTGTTCAGCAGGCGCTGTAATATCACTCGCATCACAACTCATGCCAAAGCCTCGTATAGTGATATCAGACGTTTCACCAATTTGTGACAGACCACGTGAATTCGCTACCACAACACATGCTCCCCCTTCTCCAAAAGTAGTGCCATTGCGTTTTGTATCCAATGGCATTGCTCCCTCGGGAGATTGAGTTCCAAGCGCTAAATGCTGTCTTAATTTTGCAGGGTCTAGGCAGTCGACTGCGAGCACGGCAATTATGTTTGCTGCACCGCTTTTAACCATTGCATATGCCTGACCCAGCACATCTGTACCACTTGAACAAGCACTTGACACCAGCAAGTCCACATTTTTCTCACATCCAATCTGCGACAAATGCGCTTCGATATCATTGATGGGACGACCTGCATTTTTTCCTTTCAAATCACCAAGGCTACTTGCCGAAAAAATATGATCACACTGCCCTATCCAGCTGGGAATAACCCCAGTAGCAGACATTTTTTTGAGTATGCTGGGTATTCTGTATTCGCTCTCGGAAATATCTTTAATCACACCGATTGGTGTGTTTTCATCAGGAAATGATTCAGGAAAACAGGTGCTCGCAGGAGAAAAACCGCACATTCCTTTAAATAAACGTTCTTGCAACGCCAACCCATCACCAAGACAAGTTAAAACGTTCGCAAACGCGACATAAACCTTATTGTCACTCATGTGAATAGCACTTTTGATTAAATTAAAGAATAAAGAAAGGTTGCTGCACAAACAGCAACCTCAATAGCATTAAAAACCTATTCCATGATAAATTTTCTTTTTAACACGGATCATTTTGCCGCTACCCTTAAGTGCAGGGCCAAAAGTTACCCCAAACTTATTCCCTTGATCATAGTAAGGGAAGTCTCTCACCCTCACCTCAAACTCAAATGGCATTTGAGAATCCGTTGTTTTACCAGTTGCCCAAAGAGCAACATCAAGTAACGTACCCGGTGGTACAGGATGTCCCATTGTTAAAGAGAGATCAGCAACAGCTGATACTTCTTCATTTGAGCCATCAGGAATAAGCGGACGAGTCATTCCCAAGAACAACATGATTGCCACTTGAATTGTGTCTTGCGCCAAGTTAGTTCCAGGATAAATAGCCGCATCAGGAAAGTGGCCTTCAAACGCAGGAATAGAACAAGAAATTGCTCTTAAACTGTGTACCCAACCTTTTTCAAAGTCATGATCCGCCACCTGGTCTAAGCCCAGCATTGGGTGAGTATGGCGTAAGTACTGCTTCACACCAGTATGAGAAATTGGCCCTTTGCCATGGCCTGATAACTCTTTCACTATGTATTCAAAACTATAATCTGACATACTTTAATCCCTTGTCATTTCTTGAAGTTTTTCAACCAGCTCAGTTGGTAATTTAACAACTTCATTGTTTGATTTGTCGATGCATACCACTGTAAGAGACACCGAACAATACTCTGTCTTGGCAGTATCATCTGCAATTAAAAATTCCAACATAGCGCGCGTACGACGCAGTTGCGAGGTCTTCAAATATACAGAAAATTGCTCAAGAAACGTCAGTGAGTTCATGTAGGTCGCATTCGCACCCACAATTGCGAGCGTGTGGTTTTGCTCTTGTAAGCTACTCCAAATCTGTGGCTCAACAACTTCGAAAAGCGCTTCTTCTGTATGTCTAAAATAGTTTGAGAAATGACATACACCATCAGCATCTGTTTCGTAGTGATTTAATCTTCGGGTACATAGCTTACGCATTTGCACCCTCCAATTTTTTACATACGTCAACATATGCCTGAACAATTCGAGGCACCATCTGTATGTCCATTCCTAATGGAGGAGTCATGCGTAAGGTTTCATGGATTCTGTATTCTTTTGGAATACTCGTCATCATCATGCCACTTTCAACTTCTGACAGTACACCTGCACGAATCAGCTCATCTCGTACAAGCCTTCCTTTTCTCGCATATTTTCGTTCAAGTTCGATACCTACTAACCCAGCTCGTCCTCGCACATCACGAATGATGGTAGGGAACTGTTTTTGAACTTCTTTAAGTTGCTCGATCAAGGCATCGCCTATTAATTTAATATTGCTGTTCAGGTCATTAGTTGCGATGAAATCCAACGCTTGTTCAACAATTTGAGCCTGAAATGGACGAGCATTAAATGTTCTTACACCCACTCCAGCGCGAAGGTTTAACTTTTTATTGTTCCAAATCACGGCCGATAGGGGGAACAAACCGAAGCCAAGCGCTTTACCTAAAGTGATACAATCTGGAATTCGCCCCTGTGGTAACGCCAAAGTCGCTCCCGTTCTGAAGCCTGTTAGTATCTCGTCATCAATTAGCACTGCTGACTCATCACGTGCTAGCTGCTCTAGCTCCGACCACCATTGCTCAGATGCATCAATCACACCACCATCGCCAAGAATACCCTCCACGATCACGGTACGAATACGGCCCTTATACTGTGCAAACATGTCACGCAATGAAGACAGCTCTCCATAATGCATAAACACGACTTCATAACCTGCTACTCGAGGGATCCCTCCAGTGAACTGCTTTCGATCAAGCAATTGGTTTGCGCCAGTAGCCCAGCCATGCCAAGCACCATGGCAGGCCAAAATAACATCTTTGCCACTTGTGTCTGTATCCGTGCCCAGCTGATAGTCCGTCATTAAGCTCATTTGCATAGCTAACTCAACAGCTTCTGTACCCGTACTCGTAAATGATACATCCCAATCACTGGCACTTGTTTGCGTATGCTCACCAATTAAAGACTTAATTTTCTTAACCAGCGATAGCCGATCTATCGAATGGTGCTCATCGTTCATAACCGGAGCAGTGTTTAAGGCTGCAGATACACGCTCACTTAGAAAGTTTAAGTTACCTCCCAATACTCCTGCGCCATAGCCACCAGTACAATTGATCACATTGTAAGCGTCAACACACTCATCAGAATGTTCTGATTTCTCCACAACCAACGTTTCAATGCCTGTTGTTTCAAGGAAAACGAAGGGAGTTCGACCGCCATAGTGATCAAATAGACCATCACCGGATGTAAGACATTCCTGCAAATTGACATCCAATTCGCCATAACTAATAGGGGATTTCGACGCCGCGGCATCCCACAACATGCTATACTTGCTTGAGATCATCTTTAGCCCTTTACATGCTCAGCTATTTGCCCCACGATATGCTCTAAAGTATCTAGCTTTTCTGCGATAAGTTTTGATGGATCCAGTGAAAAGTTCTCTTCTACGAACACACGTAGTTCAGTGGTATCCAAGCTGTCTAAGCCAAGCTCAGCATTTAAAGCCACACCTTCTAATTCGTCCTTCATTAAGTCTTCAATTAAAAAGTTACGTACTGATTGTTCGATCTGTTCTAAGTTCATTATCATTCCTTAAATATTATTTTATTCTGAAAATTCAGATATTTGAGCTCCAGTTATAGAGACTAGTTTTGAAGGAGAGGTTTTAATCAACAGCTCAGGTTTTCCGCCACCGCCAATAATAAACTCTTCCTTCATAACATTTTCATCAACGCATAGCGTCAAATGCTCAGGCAGACCCACAGGTGGTACTCCGCCTGGCGCAAATTCAGTAATATTCAAAACTTCATCGCCGTTGAGGAAACGAAACTTCTTAACGCCTAAATGCTTTCGAACCTTCTTTTGATCCATCGAATCGCACCCTCTCATAACTACGGCTGCATACGTCCCAGATGACGTTTTCAATAAAAGTGTTTTTATCACCGCACTATCAGGTAGCTGACAATAAACGGCAGCATCTTTTGCCGTTGGCAAAGCTCTATCAGCAACCACCAACTGCAACTCAGCTTGGTGCGTGTACATAACCTCCCGAAACATCTCAGGTAAATCCTTTAATGCATTTTCGTTGTTAGTGTTCATTTAAAACCCACCTCATTTAATTAACTTTCCTGTAATATAAAATTCAACTTCAAAACAATAATCAAGCGAGAAGTCGATGTTCACAATACGTGCAATCGCTGAGCTTTAAAACGCAAAAGTGGTCAATGGCGTTTAAAAACAAGTACCATAAAGCGAAACGAAACTAACAAACAAAACACAAAATATCAACACACGAAAACACGAAGTAAACCAGTTGATAATTTAAATTTTACAAACAAATATTTAAGCTCAAAGCTTCGAACAAATGATTGTTAACTACCTAGCAACTTTTGCACTAGAAAATTCAGATCATATTTAGGAGGGGTTGGAAAAAACTATTGAGAAATGCGGTTTAATATAAATATATTAATTTTTTTATTTTTATACTTTTATACTATATCTGCTTACTCACACCTATCCTTTTTTACCTATGAACGATTGCCTTAAACTGCGCTCGAATCATATTTCAATCAATTTGAAACAAAGCTTTGAGAATATAAATCAATAGCTTAAAAATTATTAAGGAAGAGGGATGGTTAGCAGTGTATTTGTAGAACCTGCAGATACACTGCTCTACTCTTGTGTACAAAGCTGACTGTGCAACTGGTAAATTGGAAGATTTAAAGAATGGCTTTCAGGTATCGTGTCCATTCTAAAGGTATGGCTACGGAAGGTAGACCATACACAGCTTTTTTAAAAAAATACTAATGTCTGCACTCAGTACACTGAACATCCTTCGCTAATTGCCAAGGTTGATGAGTCAAGGTCCGTGCATCTATGCGCGCAAAATAACAGCCTCTTTGATGACCCAATATCACATTAACAGCCAATAAAGCTTGTTGCGAGCCTATCACGCCTAATAATGGACTTAATACGCCAAAGTTATCACAGTTTTCCATCGGTGCGTGTGTGTGTTTAGGAAAGACACAAGCATAGCAAGGAGAATGTCCTCTAAAATCAAAGCACATCAACTGCCCCTGTGTTGCAATGGCTGCTCCTGAGATCAGTACCTTATTAGCAGTCAAGCAATACGAATTTAGCATATAACGCGTCTTAAAGTTATCGCTGCAATCTAGCACAACATCAGCCTCACTGAGTAAATCGGCCACATTGTCTTCTGTCAATGCGACATTAATTGGCGCAAGGCTAATTTCATTGTTAAGGCTCGCGAGTACTTTGCCAGCCGCTTGCGTTTTTTGCTGACCAAGGTGGTTGACTTTATACAAAATCTGCCTTTGTAAATTAGATAGCTCGACCTGGTCATCATCAACAAAAGTGAGTTGCCCAACGCCACTTGCAGCTAAATAGAAAAGCGCGGGGCTACCCAAGCCACCGCAGCCAATGACGGCAACATGAGCAGCCTTTAATTTTATCTGTCCTTGCTCACCAACTTCTTTGAGCAGCAAATGACGGCTATACCTCAGCCGCTCTTTTTCACTTAACGTCATTGTCTAACGGTTCCCTAAATAGGCTTGAAGCTGTTCAATCGCACTGGCGTGATCATTTGACTCCGTAATGGCTCTCACGACGGCAATACTGCCTACGCCCGTTTTCACAACTTCAGGAGCAACAGATAAGTCAATACCACCGATCGCGACAGTCGGATAATGCTCAGCCATTAAAGGCACAAAATGCGATAGCTTCTCAAGGCCTTGTATCTGCCCTGTCATGTCTTTGGTAGTGGTGGGGTAAATCGCCCCAAAAGCGAGATAACTGGGTCGATAATTATGTGCTCTGAGCATTTCATAAAAACCATGGGTTGAAACACCGAGCCTTAATCCTGCTTCCTGAATGGCTTGCAAATTAGCCTCACTCAGGTCTTCTTGTCCAAGGTGAACACCATAAGCACCATGCTTTATCGCCAGTTGCCAGTAATCATTAATAAATACCCGCCCCTGATATTTATTGCCTAATGTGACGGCTGTTTGAATATCCGCTTCAAGTGTTTCAGGATCCGCATTCTTTACTCTCAGCTGCACCGTTGGAACCCCTGCAGATAAGCATTTTTCAACCCAATCAACACTATCAACAACAGCATATAGCCCAAGTTCGCCACCTGTGTCTGCAAATCCTGCGGCAAAGTTGAAGGGGATTGGCTGTTCAAAATCAAGCTCATCTGCAAGCCAACTACCCGCTTCGATAACTTGTGGGTAATCATTGATGTTCTCTGGGAAGCCTGTATGCGCCAAAGGCCCAATCCCCTCTCCAAAGCGTTGTGCATAAGATAACCCTTTGTTGACATAGGCTTTACCAAGAATAAAGGCATCTTTTAACGGGTAGCCTTTGGCCAAACAAGCTGCGATGGCGGATGATAAACTACACCCGGTACCATGAGTGTGAGGCGTATTAATCGCTTCGTTACCAAGCCAATACTCTTGCCCTTGTGAGGCACAATAATCCACACAATACCCCTTTGGATAGTCCCAATGCCCCCCTTTTATCACCACCGATTGTACACCCAGTTGCTGCAACTTCTGCGCAGCTTCACGCACTGCATCTGGGCCAATTAAATAAACCCCGGTGAGCAACTGGGTCTCTTGTGTGTTGGGCGTGATCACGTCAACCAAAGGCAGTAAATATGTTTTTAGCGCGTCGATGGTGTCTTCTTCAGTTAACCTATCACCACTACTGGCAATGGCTACTGGGTCATATACTACCAATGGTGGTTCAACCCATTTTGCTTTGTAGTGACTGAGGTGCTCCGCCACCAGCTGAATTTGCTGCACATTCGCAAGCATGCCTATTTTTATAACACGCGCAGGCATATCGATTGCCAATGCTTGAAGCTGAGATTCTATGACTTCAGTTGAAGTTGAGTTTAGTGCCTCAACTCCCAAGCTATTTTGTGCGGTAAGTGCGGTAATAACAGTACAGCCATGTATGCCAAAGCTATGCATCGCTTTGATATCCGCCTGAATACCAGCCCCGCCACCTGAGTCTGACCCCGCAATACTCCAAACTACATCTGCCACTTCAGACCCCTATTGAATGATTAATTTTGATGCCAGAACGGCATTCCCATCGTTGGCGTTGACGGTGCAGCCACATCTTTTTCAGGCATTGCCTGTGCGATGTATGCCGCTCGTCCCGCTTGCACTGCATGATTAAATGCACTGGCCATTTTTACTGGACAACCTGCTCCCGCGATTGCCGAGTTGAGCAATACCGCATCATACCCCATTTCGAGCGCTTGACAGGCATGCGATGGCACACCTAACCCAGCATCAACAATCAACGTGGTATCCGGCATCCGCTGACGGATCATAGCTAAGTTATATGGGTTTAATAACCCTTTACCCGTGCCAATTGGCGCACCCCATGGCATTAATACTTCACAGCCAAGTGCCGCTAGGCGCTGACATAATACTAGGTCATCGGTACAGTAAGGCAGTACCTTGAAACCATCCTGTAGCAATATTTCTGTGGCTTCTAACAGTGCGACTGGGTCTGGCTGTAAATTGTACTCATCGCCAATCAGTTCCAGTTTAATCCAGTCTGTCGCAAAGACCTCTTTGCACATCTTCGCCAGCGTTACCGCTTCTTTGACACTATGACAGCCTGCTGTGTTGGGCAGCACCGTTAGCCCTGTGTCTTTTATCAATTGCCAAAAGTCTTCACCGGCTGACACCGAGTTTTGACGACGCAGTGATACCGTTACGATTTGTGACTGTGATGCACAAATTGCCTCTTGCATTATGTGTGGGGAAGGATACAACGCAGAGCCTATCAGTAAACGACTCTCAAATGTTTGCCCATAGATGTTAAGTGGCTTCTCTTCACGCATCACTTATCCACCTTGAATAGGTGACAACAACTCTATGCTATCGCCATCAGTAAGGTGTGTTGATGAGCACTGAGTTCGCGGCACAAATGTGCCATTGAGTGCCACAGCAAAAGGCTCTTTTGCGCCCATTTCAGTCACCAATGCTTGCAAGTCTTGGCTGCTGGTTTCAGTTAGTTGACCATTAAAAGTTATTTTCATAGTAATTCCTTAGTAAGCGCTTGGCGCACCACAGCGGGAGCCAATAAATAGCCATGACGATACAAGCCATTAATGGATATTACATTGCCCTTGATTGAGCTACGAGGGCGATTATCTCCAAAGGCTGGGCGCAACCCAGCATTAATAGCCATCACTCGGCCTTCGGCAAAGCCACTATGCACCGTGTATGCTGCCGATAATAACTCGAGCGTTGAGCGTACTGTTGCGGGCCCACTATCTTGTGATTCTATTTCGGTTGCACCAATCACAAACTCATTGTTTGGCTTTGGAGCTATATAAATAGGGTAACGAGGATGCATTAGCCTCACGGGCCTTTGTAACTGCACCTCAGGTGCATATATTCTAGCCACTTCCCCTCGCACCCCTCTTAAACCATCACACTGTTCTTTAGCCCCAATTCCTCGACAATCAATAATCCAATCGAACGCTTCACCGTTTACCATCTCAATACCAGATTTGTGGCTCTGGGGATGCAATTCCACTTTTTGTGAGAAGTGAAATTGCACGCCTTGTTGCCGCAAGAAAGCATAGCTTTGTTGATAAAAAGCGAGGTTATCCAACTGCCCTTCGCTGGGTAAATACACGCCTTGATGGAATCGCCCTGCTAGATCTGGCTCCAATTTAGCAATATCTGCGCCGAGCACTCGCTGAGCATGGTGCCCTCGTATAGGCTTTAGCCGCTGCATAAAACTTTGCAAGTCTCCCATATCTTGGTTATGGGCAATCACCAAAGTACCTGCTTGTTGAAACATGACGTTGGTGGGTAACTGTGCCAGCAGTTCTGGCCACATGGCCATTGCTTCAAGTCCAAGTTCAGCGATATCGACTTCGCAGTTGACCGACTCTGCCATTGGCGCCAACATAGCAGCCGCCAGCGCACCAGCACCATTTTGACTTGCATCACATGCAGCTTCAAAGATGCTCAGCTGGTGATGTTTATGCAACATCATTGCTGCCACTTTGCCAACTAGGCCAAACCCCAATATTGCAACACGATATTCTTTCATGGAAACGCCTCGTTTATAGATGATTTATAACACACACCACATTCAGTGGTGTCGCTATTAACGTCTATGGGTAAGCAAAGCTTACCCAAGCTCACCATGTTAAATCGCTTTGTGATATAACTCAGATCCCGAACGCTTAAATTCATCTGATTTGGCTTGCATTTCGGCTTCAACATCCAGCATTTTTACCTCGATAGCCTCACCGACATTGTTAGGATCAATGCCCTTTGCTTCCAAGTCTTTGGCATAGTCTCGTACTTCTTGAGTAATTTTCATTGAACAGAACTTAGGGCCACACATAGAACAGAAATGAGCGACTTTCCCAGATTCTTGCGGCAAGGTTTCATCGTGGTATTCTCGCGCTCTAACAGGGTCCAAACCAAGATTAAACTGATCGTGCCAACGGAACTCAAAACGCGCTTTGGATAACGCATTATCACGAATTTGTGCACCGGGGTGACCTTTCGCCAGATCAGCGGCATGCGCTGCTATTTTATAGGTGATCAAGCCCTCTTTAACGTCTTCTTTGTTCGGTAAGCCTAAATGCTCTTTGGGCGTCACATAACACAACATCGCACAGCCATACCAAGCGATTTGCGCAGCACCAATCCCAGAGGTAAAGTGATCATAGCCTGGAGCAATATCTGTTGTTAGCGGCCCTAAAGTGTAGAATGGTGCTTCATGACAGTGCTCTAATTGCTCTTTCATATTTTGCTCAATCATGTGCATTGGTACGTGACCTGGGCCCTCGATAAACACTTGTACATCATGCTTCCAAGCAAGCTTTGTCAACTCACCTAAGGTGCGTAGCTCAGAGAACTGTGCTTCATCATTCGCATCAGCGATAGAGCCTGGACGTAAACCGTCACCCAAAGAGAAGCATACGTCATACTGCTTCATGATTTCACAGATATCTTCAAAGTGTGTGTAAAGAAAGTTTTCTTTGTGGTGTGCTAAACACCATTTGGCCATGATAGAACCACCACGCGAGACGATACCTGTGACACGCTTTGCCGTCATGGGTACATAACGCAATAGCACACCTGCATGAATCGTAAAGTAATCAACACCCTGCTCGGCTTGCTCAATCAATGTGTCGCGGAAGATCTCCCAAGTTAAATCCTCTGCTACGCCATTTACTTTCTCAAGCGCTTGGTAGATTGGCACAGTCCCAATGGGTACAGGGGAGTTACGCACTACCCATTCACGAGTTTCGTGAATATAGCGCCCTGTGGAAAGGTCCATGACCGTATCTGCTCCCCAACGAGTAGACCAAACCATCTTTTCCACTTCTTCTTCGATAGAAGATGTGACCGATGAATTACCTATGTTTGCATTAACCTTCACCAAAAAGTTGCGTCCCACAATCATAGGCTCTGACTCTGGGTGATTAATATTATTAGGTAAGATTGCACGCCCTCGGGCTATTTCATCTCGCACAAATTCAGGCGTGATGAATTCTGGGATCGAAGCACCAAATGACTGACCCTTATGCTGCTGTGCTAGTAGCTCTGCTTTGATTTTGGCCCGCCCCATATTTTCACGAATAGCGACGTACTCCATCTCTGGGGTAACAATCCCCTGACGCGCATAATGCATCTGAGTGACGTTTTTCCCCGCTTTGGCGCGGCGGATTTTTGGTAGGTGCTCGAAACGAATATGATCTAACCCCTCATCCGCCATACGCTGCTGAGAGAACTTTGAGGTGACTGAATCTAACCACTCGGTGTCATCTCGCGCATCGATCCACTCTTTGCGAAACTTAGGTAGCCCCTGACGCACATCAATTTTAAAATCAGGATCAGTATAAGGTCCGGATGTATCATAGACCCTCACTGGGTCATTTTTTTCATACACAGGGTTGTCTTCACTACCGCCGACAAAACTATCTGATAGGGTGATTTCACGCATGCCCACGCGAACTCCCGACTGTGTACCCTCAACATACACTTTGTGCGAACTTGGAAAAGGTTGCCCTGTAAGGTTATATATAAATTCAGATGCTGCCGCACGAGTTTCGCGGCGAGATGGTTTGCTACTATTGTTTGACATGACTTGCCTCATTGTTATTTAAGGTGTCTTGTCAGATCTCCTTTCAAAGGAGCGAGATGAGGTTGCCCTCAGATGATCAAAATCTCCAACTTATGAGATTTTGGCGGCCTACAACAGTAAGTTGTAATACTGGCAGCTTGTTCCCTACGCAGGTTTTAACCTGATCAGGTTCACGGATCCCGCAAAATGCGATCTCAGCCCAAGGGGCACTCCGACAAGTAACGAATTGACAATGAGTGTACTTAAGAAGACGCTAGCCTGCAACTTGAAAACGTAGTTCCGGTTGGCCTTTAAGGATCAGCGTATTATCTTGCAATAAAATCGGTACTCCTTTTCCCAACATTTTCAGTAAGGTGCGCTCCATTTTATTGGTTGGTTCATCACAAAGCTTACGAGTCATACCGATATGGTTCACTTTCAATATGCTGTCATTGAGTTGGCCTTCACCAAAAAAACGATTACAGCCACCGTTACCATTCACTTGCATCGCTTCGATAAAAGTAAGAGAAACCGGACTGGATTTTACAGCTTTCCCAGCAATATGACTGAGCTGCCACTGAGTATGTTTAAGCTGCGTAGTGTTCACTTTCCCTGTTGATGTGCAGCCAAATAAAAACGCGCTAGTTGCGAATAAAAGTGTAAGGGTTTTCATGTTAAACCATTAAAAAATGAACTAACGCAATTATACACTTGTAATCGCAAATAGCGGCAAAAAATAGCGTAAAATACGCTAAAAATTCCTATTGTGACGCAAAACGTTATGAAAACAGGCGTTCAATTTCCTCTGTTAGGAACGGACGACCACGCTCATTAACCGACGTGCCAGTAACAACAGCGTCCAGCATCAGTTTATCGTCAGACTTTCTAATGACTTTTTGTACAAATGCAAATTTCAACTTACTTTCTCTATGCACACTCACTTGTACATAAAACTCATCTGCGGGCTTGAGTGAATCTTTAAAATTCATCTCACAGCGGATCACCACCAGATTAATTTTTTGCTCAGCTAAAAGCGCAAAATCAACCCCCTTAGAGAGCAGAAACTCATGCCTTGCATGTTCTAAATAATTAAAGTACACACCGTTGTTTACTATCCCCTGCAAGTCACATTCGTAATCTCGCACTTTAAAATCTACGCTAAATGTCACATTCGCTCCTTAAAAAGATCAGAACCATAACCGTAAGTGTCAACGTTATAACACATTTAAACGCTATTTATGTTTTAACCTTGCTGTCATTTGTTAAAATATGCGCAACTCAAATGACTAGCAAAAGATTATGATGCCAAAATACTCTCTGTTAAGCGCCAGTATCATTGCGCTACTGTCGCATACTGCTGTGGCTAACGATAATAACCCGATAGAAACGATTGAGGTCACAGGAGACTTTAAGCGAGAAAGTTTACAGACCCTCAGCGCCAGCGCCAGCGTGTTAGGTACAGATGCTATCGTTAATCGTGGGGCAAACTATTTGGACCAGCTGCTAAATAGCACTGCAAATATTAACTTCACTGCCGGTGCATCTCGCGGCCGCTTTGTACAAATTAGAGGAGTGGGACTTCGGTCACAGTTTGTGGACCCAATTCATCCAAGCGTGGGGATGTTGATAGATAACATTGACTACTCGGGTCTAGGTGGCAGTGCTTTGTTATTTGATGTCGAACAAATTGCGCTTTACCGTGGTCCTCAAGGCACACGCTTCGGTGCCGATGCAATGGCAGGTATGATTGATGTACAAACACACGCAGTAACCCATGAGCCTGCTCTCAATGTGCAGCTCGGTGTGGGTAACTACAGTAGCTATGAAGCTGGTATTGCAGCAGGTACATCTCTTAGTGATAGCACCGCCATGCGAGCCAGCTATTATCAGCATCAGTCGGATGGCTACACTGACAATGTCTATTTGAATGATGCGACGCAAACTCAAGATGAGCAGGTTGCGCGCATTAAACTTCGTACCCAATGGAATAGCACGCTGAGCACCGAACTAGTCGCTCATCACATTGACATAGACAACGGCTATGACGCGTTTACCCTAAGCAATGATCGTAAAAGTAGTGCCGATGAGCCAGGTCAAGACAATCAGCAAAGTGATGCTTTTGCTCTGACCACAAAATATTCAGGAGCAGCGCTTTTTGATGTGGCCATATTGATTAGTGGGCTCACAGGCGACACCCTTTATAGTTACGACGAAGACTGGACTTGTAACGATAGCAGCAAACCCACAGTTTGCGCAGCAGGACTTCACCCTTATGGTTACAGCTCAACGGATAGTTATCAGCGTGAACATGAGCGTGGCACCTTTGAGTTAACCTTCTCAGATAAAAATAACAATTGGGTAAGTGGCTTATCCGCAAAACGCAAGCAAGTGGCTTTAACAAGAGCTTATACATGGCAAGCGCAAGACTTTAGTTCGCACTATGATGTCAGCCATTTGGCTCTATTTGGCCAAAAAGTCACTCAGCTATCAGATAAAACCGAACTCGTCACTGGATTACGTGGCGAATATTACGACTCCGATTACTTCGATAATAACGGCATTACAGGTAATACCGATGACTGGATGTGGGGCGCTAAAGTAGCACTAGAGCACTTTGTTGTCCCGCGCACCATGATTTACACCAGTTTATCGCGTGGCTATAAAATTGGTGGAGTCAACGGTCAAGCGTTGGCACAGGCCAAAGATGAAGGACTAAACATTACCAGTGACAGCTATAACTTTACCCCTGAATACCTATGGAACCTAGAGTTTGGCGTCAAGGGTAGCTCAGAAGATAACCGTCATACCGTGCGTGTCAGCGCGTTTTACATGCACCGAGATGATATGCAGGTAAAACGTTCTATTGAAGTAGAGCGCAAGTTTCTCGAATTTATTGATAATGCGACGCAGGGGCGCAACTACGGTTTAGAAGTTGAAGGCAACTTGCAATACACAGACCGTTTGAATTTAGCTTACAGTGCAGGCTATCTAGACACCAAAGTTGAAGGAGACTTCGCTCAACTTACATTAGATGGTAGAGAGCAGGCGCAAGCCCCCCGATACCAGTACTCATTGGCAGTAAACTATCAAGTTACTGAGCGACTCTTTGCTGAGGTGTCTGTTGAAGGTAAAGATGATTACTACCACTCGATAAGCCATGATGCCAAAGCAGATAATAGTAACTTGCTGAACGCCAGTATCAGCTATTATGCCAATAGCTGGTCATTGACAGCGTGGGGAAGAAATCTAGCGGATGAAGACGTTGAAGTACGTGGCTTCAGGTTTCCAAACAATCCACTGAAAGACTATATTGAGGAAACTTATGTGCAATATGGTGAACCACGCTTGCTTGGCTTAACCTTCAAATATGAATTATAAAGCCACTAGAAAATAAAAAAGCGCTCATTGAGCGCTTTTTTATTGTTCAGAAGTTATCAATCAACTTCTGGCAGATTACGCCCGTAAAACACCTCTTGGATTTCACGGTCTAGACGTGCTCTGATCTCAGCTTCTTCTTCTTCGCTCAAATCGTCCGTCGTAATGCCGAAAAGATACGTATTTAAGTCGGTCTCTTTTAGCATCATCTTAGTGTGGAACAAGTTCTCTTGATAAACATTCACATCTAGCATCTGATACGCTTCTTTCGTATCTTCAGTCATATAGTTCTGAATTGAGTGGATTGCATGATCAATGTAATGCTTCACACCTGTTACGTCACGCGTAAAACCACGAACACGATAGTCGATTGTTACCACATCCGACTCTAACGAGTGAATTAAGAAGTTTAACGCTTTTAATGGTGAGATCACCCCACATGTTGATACCTCAATATCAGCACGGAATGTACAAATACCATCATTTGGATGTGCTTCTGGATAAGTGTGCACACAAATGTGGCTCTTATCTAAGTGCGCAACCACAGACTCAGGCAAAGGCCCCGGTGTTTCATTGCTATCAAAAGTCTGTTGTTCTACAGGTTCTTCCGACACCAGAATAGTCACACTTGCCCCTTGCGGCTCGTAATCTTGACGCGCAATATTCAATACATTTGCACCAATAATATCAACGACGTCTCTTAAAATATCAGTTAAACGATCCGCACTATACTGCTCATCAATATATTCTAAATATTCTTTACGTTGTTGCTCTGTCTTGGCGTAACAAATATCGTATATGCTAAAGCTTAAACTCTTAGTTAAGTTGTTAAAGCCATGGAGTTTAATTTTATCAAAGGGCTTGTTCACGATAGACCAACCTTCAAACTGTAAATCTGCTTTGCAGAACCAAAAGTTCGCGGATTTTATACGAAAATCGCGCTATGAAAAAGCGTTATTTTGCCTCTCTTTCAACAACTTCATGGCTGTGCGTAATTTCTACTGCCTTATCAAGCATTAACGCTACCGAACAATATTTTTCAGCAGACAATTGCACCGCTCTGGCAAGGTGTTTTTCTGACACATCACGGCCAGTAACCACAAAGTGTAGGTTTATTTTGGTGAATACTCTAGGTGCGGTTTCTGCACGCTCTGCGCTTAGCTTCACTTCGACATGGTCAAAGTCTTGCTTCGCTTTTTTTAATATGCTCACGACATCAACGGATGAACAGCATCCAGCCGACATCAGGACCATCTCCATTGGGCTTGGCGCTGCACTATCTGACCCTGCGTCGAAAACCACATTATGCCCTGAATCAGAACGGCCAATAAATGTATCTCCGTCTACCCACTTTACACTTGCTTGCATAAACACCTCAAATAAAACAATAACACCGCCGTTTGGCGGTGTTATAAAGCTCATTGCTATCAATTAGCAATTGTTGTTATTAAACGGCCGAGTCAAACATGTTTTTAACTAGACCTGCAAATTCTTCAATAAACTCACGCTGTTCAACGGTCACCCGCTGCTCTGTGACGCTTGAGAGTACTTCTTGTAGGTCATACACAATACCGTCAACCTCACGAACAATCAGGCTGCGTTGCTCTGTTGTGAGTTCACTGTGTTGCTCACAAATAGATATCACGTTTTCCGCAATAACATCTTCTATGAGTTCCATCACTTTAGGTGCACCAGGCTTAATTTCACCAGGCTTTTCAAACAAGGCTAAATTTTGCGTCAGATACATGACTAGTTCGTCATAACCTTGTTTATCTAAAACCATCTTTATTCCACCTAAGATTTTTAACACATCTGCTATAGATTTAAGCAGAAACTCACTCCTAATGCTACTTTTGTCGCTTAGTCGAGCACAAAAAAAGCAGCCTTAGCTGCTCTTTTTAGGAACAAAGTATTAAACTGTATTTTATCCTAAAATACTCTCTAACCCTTTGTAAAATATCTATTAGTCGATATTCAAGCCTGGGCTTAGAGTGCCAGGTAGAGTGACTTTCTCCAGCTCTACTGAGGCAACTGGGTAAGCACAGTAGTCAGCTGCGTAGTAAGCACTTGCTCTGTGATTACCTGAAGCACCGATACCACCGAATGGCGCTGCACTTGATGCCCCCGTGATTGGGCGGTTCCAGTTCACGATGCCCGCACGAATGCGACGTAGGAAGTGCTCATAATCAGCTTCATTGTCGCCTAATAAGCCAGCTGATAGGCCAAAGCTGGTATCGTTGGCTTTTTCAATCGCTGTGTCAAAGTCGCTGTAACGGAACACTTTTAACAGAGGACCGAAATGCTCTTCATCTGGGAAATCTGTCACGTTAGTACACTCGATAATACCCGGTGTAACAAAACCTGTGTTAGGTGTGTGAGTCAGCTCAATTAAAGACTCGCCACCCAAAGCTTGAAGCTGCTGCTGCGCGGCAACCATACCCGCTGCAGCACGCTCAGAAATCATTGATCCCATAAACGGCTGGTCAGCGTCATCAAAATTACCTACTTTAATGGCTTTAGTAGCACGAACTAGGTGCTCTAAAATCGCATCGCCTTGTGCACCAACAGGTAAGAATAACTTACGTGCGCAAGTACAACGCTGGCCACTTGAAATAAACGCCGACTGGATGATGTCGTGTACTACCGCTTTGGTGTCTGAGGCATCTTTAACGATCAATGGGTTATTGCCACCCATTTCTAGCGCTAGAATTTTGCCAGGTTGACCTGCGTATTGTTCATGAAGTAAATGACCTGTACGTGATGACCCTGTGAAGAACAAGCCATCAATACCTTTATGAGAAGCCAGTGCTTTACCCGTTTCAACTTCGCCTTGTACTAAGTTAATCACGCCAGCTGGTAGCCCCGCTTTTTGCCACAGTTTCAGTGTCAACTCAGCAACATACGGAGTTAACTCTGAAGGTTTGAAAATAACCGTGTTACCCGCAAGAAGTGCAGGAACAATGTGGCCATTTGGCAAATGCCCTGGGAAGTTGTATGGTCCAAAAACAGCCACTACACCGTGTGCCTTATGGCGGATCACTGCACGACCTACCGGCATTGGGTTTTCAACCGTTCCCGTTCTTTCATGATAAGCTTTCTCAGAAATCGCTATTTTGCCTACCATAGCGCCCACTTCTGTGCGGGTTTCCCAAAGAGGCTTACCAGTTTCTTTAGCGATTGCGATTGCTAACTCTTCACTGTTGTCTTTGAGCGCTTGTGCAAAGCGTTGCACAATGACTAAACGCTCAGCAAAGTCTAAATCAGCCCATGTATAGAAAGCTTGTCTTGCAGCTTTAACTGCCGCATCTACTTGCTCGGCAGTTGCCGAGTTAGCAGACCAGATCACTTCGTTGTTTGCTGGGTTAACTGATTTAAATTCGCTGCCTTGACCTGCAGCCCATTCACCATTAATCAGTTGAGCAGGATGTGTTGTCATAATTAATACCTACAATTAGAGTGTTGCGATGCTGACTAGGTCACCATCGACAATGTTCAATGCGTTTGCCACTTCTGCGCTAATAACGACTTCTTCACTTGCCGCATCAACCTGAAGCTCTGCAACCGTAGCCCGATATTCAGCTAGTTTATCATTTGCAACCATCACAGGGGAACCGCCCTGTGCGTTGCCGATACGCGCAGTTTTATTTTGTACCGAGCGAACCGTGCGAATATTGTCAACTTTGGCTTCTACCGTTGGGCCCGCATCAAAAATATCTACATAACCATTGAAGGTGAAACCTTCACTCTTTAGTAACTCGATAGCAGGTCTGGTATTGGTGTGTACTTGACCGATAACCGCCTGAGCTTCTTTGCTTAGTAAGTTTACATAAATCGGGTACTTAGGCATTAACTCAGCGATAAATACCTTTTGGCCAATACCCGTTAAATAATCCGCTGTCGGGAAATCCATTGAGAAGAAGTGTTCTTCAAGCCATTGCCAAAATGGGCTTTGGCCGTTTTCATCAGACACACCGCGCATCTCTGCAATAACGGTATCCGCAAAGCGATACTGGTGTTGCTTGATGAATAAGAAGCGAGATTTAGACAGCAACTTTCCATTCAAGCCCTTGCGATAACCATCCTTTAAGAACAATGTGCATAGCTCTGTTGCGCCAGTGTAATCATTACAAAGCGTGAGAATATCTACCGCTTTATAAACATCTAACGTGCGTGAAGAATGAATAACTTTACTCAGGTGGTAATGATAAAACGCATCATCTAAACCCACAGCAGCTTCAATCGCACTTGTCCCGACAACTTCACCTGTTTCGCTATCTTCAAGTACAAATAGATATCCTTCGTCAAAAGGAATATCCGTCTGTTTTTGGAAAGACGCTTCTGAACGTGCAATCTTATTTTGCAACAATTCTTCATTTACAGGTAACGAAGTAAAACCATGGCCCGACTCGTGGGCAATGTTTAAAAGCGCTGGGTAATCGCTTTTTTGGATTGGGCGAAGGATCATCATGAGCCCGCTTACTCCTCAAGTTATAACACTAGACGGTAAATCAGGACCAAGTATTACTTGGCCCCACCAAGATTAGGCGTTATTAGCTACAACGCTGGCAACCGCTTTTTCAAAGCGTGCCATACCTTCACGGATATCCGCTTCAGGGATAACCAAAGATGGCGTGAAGCGCACAACATCAGCGCCAGCTACCAAAGACATAACACCCTCTTTGATACCTGCAACTAAAAAGTCTTTTGCACGACCTTTATATTGCTCAGCAACGACGCCGCCTAAGAGCAAGCCTTTACCACGGATTTCGCTAAAGACGTTGTACTTATCGTTGATTGCAGTAAGTAGCTCTCTAAACAGCGCTTCTTTGGCTTTCACACCTTCGAGTACTTCTGGAGTGTTAACAGTATCGAGTGCAGCTTCGGCGACCGCACACGCTAGTGGGTTACCACCGTATGTAGAACCATGTGTGCCCACTTTAAGGTGCTGCGCAATTTCACTTGTCGTGATCATGGCACCAATTGGGAAACCACCACCGAGTGCTTTGGCCGTTGTTAGAATATCAGGCGTAACACCTAAACCTTGGTAAGCATATAGCTCACCAGTACGTCCAACACCAGTCTGAACTTCATCAAAGATTAGCAGCGCATTGTGCTTAGTACATAACTCACGAACACCCTGTACAAAATCTGCATCAGGAGAAACAATACCGCCTTCACCTTGTAGCGGTTCCATCATAACGGCACACGTTTTATCAGAGATAAGTGCTTCAAATGCAGCTAGATCATTGTAGTCACTGTGCACAATGTCACCCGGCTTAGGACCGAAGCCATCTGAGTATGCAGCTTGTCCACCAACCGTTACAGTGAAGAAAGTACGACCGTGGAAACCTTTGTTGAACGAGATGATTTGTGACTTTTGCTCACCAAAGTTATCAAGTGCAAAGCGACGCGCCAATTTTAATGCAGCTTCGTTTGCTTCCGCGCCTGAATTGGCAAAATACACTTTGTCAGCGAATGTTGCGTCGACTAACTTTTTAGCTAAACGTAGCGCAGGCTCGTTAGTCATAACATTTGATAAGTGCCAAATTTTTTCGCCTTGCTCTTTTAAAGCAGAGACTAAAGCAGGATGACAATGACCTAAACAGTTAACCGCGATACCGCCAGCAAAGTCAACGTATTCACGTCCCTCTTGGTCCCATACGCGCGACCCTTCGCCTTTTACCGGAATCACAGCTGAAGGTGCATAGTTAGGCACCATTACTTGATCGAACAATTCACGATTTATAGTCATTTTAACTCCTCACTTTGTTGAGTACGGCACCGCAAATGGCTGAATTTAAGCATTCAACTTGCACATTTCAGCCAACACATTTTTTAATTTGGTGCAAAATTCATTCACTTATTATTTCAGAAAAACATATGAAAGTCTCATAGAAAACTTTCATTGAGGCCTTGATATTCAAGGGATTGAGATAATATTTCAGTCGCAGTGAATAACTATTTGGAAGAAAATAGACGACAATGCAAGCACGCAGGCACCTTAGCCAAATCCTAAGAATTTAGTGCTGAATGAATAGTCGTAAAAAAAATGTCTAAATATTATGAAATTGTTAGCTGTAAGCCATGGAATGAGCATGAAGAGAGCGTTTTTTGCTCTTCTTTGGTCAATTCTAAGTAAGAAAACCACAACTGAGTTTCATCCGGCTCAATCAAATGTTTGTCCGTCAGCAGTAAATACAGCGCATAGCCATGGGCCTTCTTTAAAACGGTTGTTAATGGTAGCGGATCGCTTAGCTTTTTATTCGAATTAGGTAAATAACTAACCGCAAACTCTTCCATCGCAGCAGAAAATGGCAAGTATCTAAATTCCATCTTATCAATTAGCTGCTGAGTTACTTTTGCTGAGCTTTCTAATAGCAGGTTTCTCAAAAATAACGGGTCCGGACCCAACTCTAGCAGGGCTGTATGTAAGTCTTTATGGGCCTTATCTCGCGCTCTACGCACTCGGTCTTGCCAAACTTGTTCATGTGTACGTAAGTACAAACGGGTAAGCGCCGCCTTACCAATATCTAACATCATCCCTAACGTATACGCATACTGCTCTTTTACACCGTTACTTGGTGCCAACGCTTTAGCAGCAATAGCCGTTGACATACTCAAGTCTCGTAGTTTTCGCTTCATCAACGAAAATGGTTCCGTTGAATAAGGTAACCAATGACGCATCGCATATGTGGGTAACACCCACTGTAAATTCTCCAATCCTAAATAACGTAACGCCAATGCTGGTGTATCAACCTTTACGGCCATACCTGTTGAACTTTTCTTGCGATATTGAGGTAGATTCACTAACGAAACCAACTCTCGCCCAAGCCATGATATATCATTCACTAACGGTTCTAACCTACCAACCGAAGCAGATTTTACCGCCAGAAGATCGAAAATCGCTGGAACACCATCTTGAATGCCCATCACCTCATAATACAGACTGTCTATGTCATTAAGCTGTTTGGCAATCGACTCTTCAATCGCTTGGTGAATATGTGCACTGGCTTTGGCAATGTATTTATGATGGCTGGTACTACTTTCTTTACGTTTTGCCGAAGCCGCTATTTCAACTTCCAACATGGTACGCTGTGGGATTTTTTCACCTAAATTCATTTCCAAGGTGTGAATATATCCAATTTGCTCCTGAGCAAAACTGTGACTAACCAGCAAGTCATGGGCTCGTTCCGTTAGTGCTTGTGCCATCCTTACATGCTTATTGTCTTCTGTCATAGACTCTCTACCAGCTCACAGTTAGTTGTATAAATAAAAGATTAGAAGTGACGTATAAAGTTATCAAGTAAGCTTAGACCATGTTCTGTCAAAATGGCCTCAGGATGAAATTGCACCCCTTCCAAGGCCAAATCAGTGTGGCGCATTGCCATTATCTCATCTACATCGTTATTCATAGTCTGCGTCCAAGCGGTGATCTCAAAGCATTCAGGCAATGTACGTTTATCGACTATCAATGAATGATAACGGCATACGTTAAGCGGGTTAGGCAACCCTGCAAACACACCTTTTCCTGTGTGTTGAATGGGCGATGTTTTACCATGCATGACGGTGTGTGCTCTTACCACATCCGCCCCTAGTGCCTGAGCAATAGCTTGATGTCCCAAACAGATACCGAGTATAGGTATATCACCCTTAAATTGTTCAATTACCGACAACGAGATACCCGCTTCATTTGGTGTGCAAGGACCCGGAGAGATCACAATATGCTCTGGATTTAGCGCTTTGATTTGTGCAAGGCTAATAGCATCGTTACGCTGTACTAAGACCTCTTGATCCAAACGTTGGAAATACTGCACTAAGTTATAGGTAAATGAATCGTAGTTATCAATCATTAATAACATAGAAATTTCCATAAAAAAGCCAGGCGCAAGCCTGGCTAACTACAATACAATAAGTTATGGACGAGGGATAAAGCCTACCGCATCATATACAGCCTTTAATGTTTGCTGTGCACGCACGCTCGCCTTTTCTGCACCTTGTCGCATAATATTATCTAGAAGAGTACGGTCTTCACGAATAGCTCTAAAACGAGCTTGGATCGGCTCAATCATCGCAACCACAGCGTCAGCCGTGTCTTTTTTCAAGTGACCGTACATTTTGTCTTCATACTCAGGCACCAACTCTTCAACTGAACGTTTTGTAGCAACAGACAGCAAAGTTAGTAAGTTTGAAACACCTGGCTTTTCATCTCTGTCAAAGTAGATACGGGCCTGTTCATCCGAGTCAGTCACTGCTTTTTTTAGCTTTTTCTCAATTTTCTTTGGCTCATCCAAAAGCATGATAAACGCATTTGGATTGTCATCTGACTTTGACATTTTCTTTGATGGGTCTTGCAGACTCATCACCCTAGCACCAAGGTCAGGTATGTAAGGCTCAGGTATCTTAAATACCTCACCATAGAGGTTGTTAAAGCGGGTTGCGATATCTCTGGTTAGCTCCAAATGCTGCTTTTGATCTTCGCCAACAGGCACCTGATCAGCTTGATACAACAAAATATCCGCCGCTTGTAATACAGGATAAGAAAACAGACCAACATTGACGTTATTTGCGTGTTTAGACGATTTATCTTTAAACTGCGTCATGCGGTTCAACTCACCCATTTGGGCATAACAATTCAGTACCCACGCTAATTGCGCATGTTCTGGCACTTGTGATTGTACAAACAGCGCCGCTTTTTCAGGATCAATACCACAGGCTGTGTACAGCGCAATACCATCCAATACACGCTCTCTCAGCAAATGGGGCTCTTGACGAACAGTGATCGCATGCAAGTCAACTAACATAAAGAAACTTTCATGATCTTGTTGTAAGTTAAGCCACTGGTTAATGGCACCCACATAATTGCCTATCGTCATACCACCGGTTGGCTGAATGCCACTTAACACTACTGGTTTAGTCATGATGTTCCTTTATTTAATATATTATCGCTGAGTTAAAATGGGGATTATATCCAAGAAATCGTCACAGAGGTACTGTGGATTAAGATCTTGTAAATTGACCCCTTGATGATAACCATAGGTTAAGGCTATCACATCAATGTTGGCATTATGAGCAGCCACAATGTCACTTTTAGAGTCACCAATCATTATCACATCTTTGGATTGTAACCCCAGGGCAGTACAGGCATTTAACAGAGGTTCAGCCGAAGGCTTTTTACTACCGTCATCACCACAAATCAGTACCTCAAAATGCGCACTTAACTTAAGTGTATGCAACAAGGACTCTGTAAAAGAGCGATCTTTATTTGTGATCAAAGCTTTAGGAAACCCAGCCAATGCGGCTAATCCCGTTTCAACATGAGGATACAGGCTCGCGTATTGCCCTGCCAGTTGCCCATAATGACTTCTGAAAGTCTGAATGGCAAGGTCAATTAAGGCCGCTGGCAGTTCAGGATTAACTTCAATACTGCCACTAAGTCCGCGCTTAACGAGTGTATCAATACCATTACCAACCCAACTACACACTTGTGCATAACTGACGATGGGAAAAGCGACTTCTGTCAGAGTGAGATTTAACGCAATGTACATATCTTGGGCACTATTTACTAAAGTGCCATCCAAGTCAAACAAAATGCCTTGATAACGCATAAGTTGTTATACCTTTGCCAGTTCTTCACGCATCTGTGTTATCACCGCTTCATAGTCTGGTTGATTAAAAATCGCCGACCCTGCAACGAACATATCGGCACCAGCTTTCGCAACCTCGGCAATATTTTGTGCTTTAATGCCACCGTCAACTTCTAAACGAATATCTCTACCGCTGGCATCTATCAATGCTCGAACTTGACGAAGCTTATCTAACGTTTGTGGTATAAAGCTCTGTCCCCCGAACCCTGGATTAACCGACATCAATAAAATAACATCTAGCTTATCTATAACATAATCTAGATAATGCAATGGTGTAGCAGGGTTAAGCACAAGCCCAGCCTGACAACCGTGCTCTTTGATCAGGCCTATTGTTCTATCAATATGTTCACTGGCTTCTGGGTGGAATGTAATAATATTCGCCCCAGCCTTGGCAAACTCAGGAATGAGCGAGTCCACAGGCTTGACCATCAAGTGTACATCAATCGGTGCGGTGATACCGTAATCTCGCAACGCTTTACACACCATGGGGCCAAACGTTAAGTTCGGTACATAATGATTATCCATTACGTCAAAGTGAACAACATCTGCCCCTGCCTTTAATACCTTTTCGACGTCTTCTCCTAAGCGCGCCAAATCAGCTGATAAAATAGATGGTGCGATTAAATAGTTAGATTTTTTCTGCACAATAAAGCCCTTGTTCCTCGGTGTTAACGTGCCTACTTTACCTTATTTTGCATTTTCGACACAGCATAAAAGTCCACACTATGAGCTGTTAGGCAATTTAAAGCTCCAAATCTGACCGATTTTCGTTTGTTTCATGAGCAATTATTGTGTAGTATTTAATGATAACCGTTGGGTGGAGTAATACTATGTTGGGTCGGCTTAAAACACGGATGCTTGTGCTCGGTGCAATTGTAATTATGTCAGTGGGTGTATTATCTCAAGACGAAAGTACAACTGCAGTAACCAAATACACTAGTTGCACATGTGAAACCTCACAAAACAATGATTCGAGATACTGTAGACAAGAGTCTGAGGTAAACTGGTATTCTTGGTTCAGAGGCGAAAGTGGTAGCGCACAATTTCATTATCTAGATTTACTCGAACTGCTACTTGGCTCAGATAGAAAGAGCGACAGTGGTTTAGCGTCTAGCCTCTAGTCAACCATGAACTGGCTAAGGGTAGTACAAAGCGTGATAGCAGCGCTCTTTGGCGTGCAAAGCGACAAAAAGTATCACGAAGACTTTGAAAAGCCCAAAGCTCTACCATATCTGATTGTTGGGATTATCTTAGTCACCACGTTTGTCGTTGCACTGAGTATCATGGTTAACTACATCGTCCCCTAGTTTTGTGGGATGTGTTGTACATGGCCATTAGCTCATTTACTTTATTTCTACCCGCCCCTTTTGGACTAATCGTTCGCTTCACTTGAATAACATCTAGCTGAGCTTGGCTATATATTTTTCGTGTCCACACGGTGTCATGATTTGATATCAGCACAGGAGTTTTGTGTGAAAACGCCGTTTGCTCCGCTAAGTTGGCTAAATTGGCTTGATCATCTAAATCAAAGCCACCTTTTGCATATGAGGTAAATGATGCGGTTTTACTCAGAGGCACATACGGTGGATCGCAATATACCACAGCATTACTGGGTAATTTCCGAAACACATCCGCATAACTTTGGCACGTGAAAGTCGCTTGCTGCGCCTTATTGGCAAACGCATAGAGTTCTTTTTCTGGAAAATAAGGACGTTTGTATTTACCAAATGGTACGTTAAAAATGCCTTTTAGATTGTAACGACAAAGGCCATTGTAACCATGACGATTCATATATAGAAACAGAACTGCGCGCTCATAAATATCAACACTTTCGTTAAACTGCAAGCGATACGCGTAGTATGCATCTGGGTGATTATTTAGCTCCACAAACAACTTTTTGGCATCACTGACAAATTCTTCAGGCTGTCGCTTCAGTTCGTTATATAGGTTAATCAAATCAGCATTAATATCATTCAAATAGTAATGCTTAAAATCTGTGTTTAGAAATACCGATCCAGCTCCAACAAATGGCTCGACTAACGTATCGGCATCTTGACTTGCGACTTTCAATCGTCGAGCAATATCTTCAACCAAACTGTATTTACCACCTGCCCATTTAAGGAAGGCCCGAGTCTTTTGTTGCATGCTGATTCTATTTATAAAAATTGTGGAGCGATCTTACACTAAAAGTCGATAATTACCGAGTGGACTGGCGAATTTCCTGTTTTATTTTATCCACTTTTTTGAAAAATGGCTGACCACTTAAAACCTGTTCTGAGAGAGTGGTTCTAACCGACTTGGCTTCTTCTAACGTTGCATAAGGGCCCAATACAACCACCCACCACTGACTGCTGGCACGTACCGTGCGATAAACCTTCACATCACCAAGTTGATGCTGGGCAATAAACTCCACCGCCACTTGAGCATCTTTCACCGCCAATAACTGTACGGTCCACTCACTATCCTTTTTTGTTAGCAACCATTCACTATCATCTTTTAGCTCGTTTTTTTCAGGCTTCTTGCTTGTACTTGGTGCTTCCTCAGGTATGGTTGTGCCAGCTTTTGCTTCAGCCGCAGCCTGATGTTTGCCTTGTTCTATCAACTTTACCTGTGCATTTCGTGCAGCTTCTCTGTCTTCTGGTGTTTGAGAGTCACTTGTAGTCTGCGTAAGATCACTATCAAGTGCCGATACTATCGCTTGAATATCTTGTTGACTCTGTGCCATGTCATTCGATGTTGTATTGGGCTGCTCACGCAACAGCTTCGGCTCGCTTTGCGTCTCGGGCTGTCGTTGAACAGGCGTGGTCACCACATCCTCGGTGCTGTTCTTTTGCGGTGGCTCAGCTTTTATTGCAGCTACGGTTGGTAGTACAGTATCGACTTCACTGCTCACAGAGTTGGTAGGAAGCAATCCTGTTAGCTCTTTTTGATATATCAACGCCACCATTAATAACGCCAATAATACGCTGAATAAAACCAAATGCCACGAGGACTTTATTGATTTTTTATGCTGCGGCCTTAGCTCAACTTGTTGCTCGCTTTGCCATTGCAGAAGCAGTGCGGGGTTGCCTTGACATGCATTCAAGAAAGTCTGAAAGACCGGATCTTCTCGCATTGGTAACTGTTTGAAAAACATGCTCATCAGTTTTACAGATTCCATTGAAGAGAGTGGTTCGAGATGAATATCAAGTGCATTTGGTAGCATATTTGGCGTTTGTGCGGTCACCAAGATGTAAAGTGTGACAGGGGACTTTTTCGCCAGCAAAGCAAGCTGTGCAGCCATTTCTTCCGACAAATGCCTAGCTCCATCAAGCACCCATAAACAAGGCTCACATGGATTTTGGCGATACAAATTTATGAAGTTCTGAGTTAAAGACAGGTGATGATCTATCAATGGCCCACGAAAGCTGTGTTGTAACAGCTCAGTCATCAAATCTACGTCTTTGGTCGAGGCCGATAACTGGATAAACGCTTTATTAAATTCTGGGTACTTATCGGTAATAAAAGACTCTGCGATGTAGCTTTTTCCTAAGCCAGAAGGCCCGACCAAGCAGATAAGGTTCTGCCCATATTCAAACTGCAAAGCGATTCGATCTACTAAAGCAGATCGACTGGGTAGAATTTGCGACTGCATTAGCGGCCTATTAGCAAACTCACCGTGTCATCAGACACATCATCAACCAAGGCACATGTACCTAATGCCGTTGGTACTATAAAGCGAATGCGCCCTTGTTTATTTTTCTTATCTTTACGCATATGCGTTAAAAACTGTTCAGCTGTCATATCCGTAGGCACCTCTGTAGGTAACTGGTAACTAGCTATCAATGCTTCAACTCTAGCAACTTCCGCACCAGCTAGGGCGTCTCGTAACGCCGCCAGTTTAACCGCGAGCATCATACCCGCAGCAACCGCTTCTCCGTGCAACCAATTACCGTAACCCATTTGTGCTTCAATGGCATGACCAAAAGTATGACCTAGGTTTAACAACGCTCGCTGCCCGGCTTCAGTTTCATCCTGCGCGACAATCTGCGCCTTAATCTGGCAACAACGATATATCACTTGCATCACAACATCTTGCTGCAAGCTGGATAACTCATCGTGTTTTTCTTCAAGAAATGTTAAGAACTGCACATCATGGATCAAACCATATTTGATGACCTCTGCCATACCAGCCGCAAACTCTCTAGCTGGAAGCGTCGCCAAACTCTCGGTATCGATAAACACCGCTTTTGGTTGATAAAAAGCCCCTATCATATTCTTGCCCAGCGGGTGGTTCACTGCGGTTTTTCCACCGACCGAAGAGTCGACTTGTGACAATAGAGTTGTTGGTATTTGAATAAACGGTACCCCACGTTGGTAACATGCGGCTACAAAGCCCGTTAAATCACCAATAACACCGCCCCCCAGCGCAATCAAACACGTATCTCGACCACAGTTATTCTGTAATAGGAAGGCATTTATTTGCTCAAACGAGTCTAGGGTTTTGTATTGCTCACCATCAGGTAAAATGAAATGCAGTGGCTCATAATTATCAAGCGCACTTAAAAGGCTATCTAAATATAGTGGTGCAACAGTTTGGTTGGTAATGATGACAGGACGACATTGACCAATGTATTTGGTCAGCCGTCCAGCATCAGCTAGTAAGTTTTGACCTATGTAGATAGGATAGCTTCGCTCGTTTAAATCTACCTTCAACTCAAGCATCTATCCCTCCTAGGTGATCAAAATTAGAAATCTAGCTTTTCTATGATTTGGTTTGCAACAACCTTTGCACTTTGCTCATCGGTGCGTACCACAAAGTCTGCTACTTCTTTGTACAGAGGTTCACGCTCCTCTGCTAAACGCTCTAGTACATCGCGTGGCGCCTCTTCTGTTTGCAGTAGAGGGCGACGTTTGTCACGTTGTGTACGAGCAACTTGCTTTTCAATCGGTGTCTCTAAGTAAACAACAATACCGCGTGCCGATAATTTGTTGCGCACTTCTTTGCTTACCACAGACCCACCACCGGTAGCTAAAACTATACCTTGCATTTCTGTCAGATCTGAAATTACGCTTTCTTCACGTACTCGGAAACCTTCTTCGCCTTCAAGATCGAACACCCAGGCAATATCTGCCCCGGTACGGCGTTCAATTTCTTGATCCGAGTCGAAAAATTCAAGGTGTAATTGATCAGCAAGGTGACGACCAATTGTGCTCTTACCAGCCCCCATCGGGCCTACTAGAAATATATTACGTTTCTCAGCCATATCTTTTTAGTACTAACGAACTCTAAAATTTGAAATAAAACCCCGCCTAACGACCTGGCCCCAAAATTAAGGAGGGGATTATCTCAGTAATCCACGAACGATTTCAAGTCAAATAGTATAAAAAGCAACTACAGTACGTAAATTCGTTCAACTATGTAGCAATTACTGATTGTCCAGCATTATTTTTGGGGTAACAAAAATCAGTAATTCTTTTTTCTCGTTTATTTCACGCGTATTTCTAAACATTGCACCCAAGTACGGAATATCGCCCAATAAAGGGATCTTACTTACCGCACTGGTAATTTCTTGTTGATAAATTCCACCCAACACGACCGTTTGACCATTATCGACCAATACCTGGGTCTGAATTTGCTGGGTGTTAATCGCTACAGCTGGGCCATTAGGCGTCTGCACATTATCACCACGAGTATCCTGTGTGATCACTAAGTCTAGAATAATTTTATTATCTGGTGTGATTTGTGGCGTCACTTCTAAGCTCAACACCGCTTTTTTAAAGCTAACGGAAGTCGCACCACTTGATGCCGCCTCCACATAAGGAATTTCTGTCCCCTGTTCTATTCGCGCCTTTTTCTGGTTTGCAGTGGTAATACTCGGTGTAGCGATGATTTCCCCTTTGTTTTCTTGCTCCAGCGCTGATAACTCAAGATCAATCAACGTACCATCCGCAAGTTTCGCAATATGCATCCCAATCGTGCCCGCCGAAGTGCCCGCTACTGGTAAGTTTACGTTCAAACGATTTGCAAGATCTGGAATTTGCCCATTTGAAAGCTGCTCAGCGCCAATCAAGTTACCAGCGATGGCGTCAGTCCCCTGCTGATCGCTAAAACCCCAGCGTACTCCCAAATCTTCTTGGACGTTATCTTTAACCGTCACCATGCGAGACTCAATGCGTACCTGTTTGACTGGCACATCCAGTGTCTCAACCATGCGGCGAATACTTTCGATGCTACGTGCACTATCCTTGATCAACAAAGTATTGGTGCGTTTATCAACAGATACGCTGCCACGTTCACTGACGATACTATTGATGTCAGTTTTCAACAGGTCCGCAAACTCCTCAGCCTTGGCATAGTTAAGTTGAATATACTCACTATAAAGCGGCTCTAAATCTTCTACTTGCTTACGTGCTTGCAACTCCTTCGCCTCACGTGCCGCCAACTCTTCAGAAGGTGCAATCATCAAAATGGAACCATCCATTCGCTTGTCCAGCCCCTTAATCCTAAGCACCACATCAAGTGCCTGATCCCAAGGTACGCCATCCAAGCGCAAGGTGATATTTCCAGATACCGAGTCACTGGTTACTAAGTTAAAATTATTTGTATCGGCAATAATCTGTAGCACTGAGCGCACCGGTATATCTTGAAAATTCAGCGTAATAGGTTGTCCTTGATAGTTTTTATTCAAGCCAAAACTACGCTCTTCGGTATCTTTTTCCACGGTTAAGGTAAAGATATTGTCCAACTGCTGATAGGTATACTTAAATGCACCGTTGGGCTCTATAACCAAACGACTTTTGTTACTCTCTCTGAAAGTTTCTATTCGGCTTACAATCGTGCCAAAGTCCAGTACATCCAGTTCGTAAAGTAAATCGTCAGGAATAGTAATATGATGAAAATCAGCGTAAATCTTACCTCCGCGCTCTTGCACATCTATCGCGGCCTGTGGATTTTCTAAAAATGCAAGAACTTTAGCCTCGCCTTTTTCACCGCGCCTAAAGTCAATCGATTGAAGCTGATTGTTGTGCGTACTCGTTACCGTATCGTCACCGGATGCAATCGGGTTATCCGATACCAGTATGTAAGCGATGTTATTCTTAACGTGCGTTTTATAGAGCTTCAGTTGTTCCATGTGCACACTCACCGTCAGCCCTTCATCACTCAGCGCACTCTCAATAAATTTGATACCCGCCTTGTTGACTTCCAGTGACTTGAGACTTTCTTCGAACTCAACCCCAGGGAAAAACAGCTCTAAACGCGCAGGATCAGCTAAGGCTTGAACTTGAGGCTCTTCAGCAAGTTGTTCATCAAACACCAACTCCAGTTGTGTTTCCCCATCTGGTATTGGGTTGTAGCGAACATCATAGAGCATAGGAAGCGCCTGAACCCACCCAGTCATCATAAGTAAAAAGCTCAAAAAGACATTTTTAATGCTCAATTTATTCCCTCTCAGGGCCATATTCACACTACCTTTATTATTGTTCACTCGCGTCGCTCTCTTGTACTTCACGGATCTCTACCCGCGACAAGCGCTCTTTCCAGCAACCACTACCATCGGGGATAAGTTCTAATAATTCTATAAAGCCCGGCTGCACGTTTATAACCTCTCCATGGTAAAGCCCCATATATTGACCACGTTTGATTTTATATAAACCTTGATCCGAAGCTTTTATCAACGCCCATGTGACATTTTTCGTTGCTATTGTACCTTTCATAGACAAGGTGTCTATGGGGTACTTTTCTAATGGATCCCTTGCTCTATCTGGGTCCGGATGTAAACAGTTTTGCACTTGAATCATTTTGCTTTCTATCACTTCTGGTTCAGGTGCTACAAATGGGCTTCGCAAATTGTGGGCAGTATATGCAAAGTGCGTAAAATCACGCATATGTGGTACTGGCTCAACCTGCGGCGTTGCGCTTGCTTGGATCTGATCGATAAACTCTTTTTGTTCTGCTATATCATCGTTACAACCCACCAGCAGTAGTAACGTTAAGAGTGACCAAATGTTGTACCTCGTCATGACTCATCACCTTGCCCGTAGCGATAAGTCTTAGCTACCACACTAAATATCAAATTATTATTGCCAGCATTCTCTATTCTAAAGTCATGTAAACTAACAATTCGAGGGAGCTGTGCAACCTTACTGACGAATTCACCAAATTCATGGTACGTGCCAATCACTTCTAATTTAATTGGCAACTCAGTGTAAAACTCTTTCTTATTCTCTGAAAGCCAACCAATTTTTAAAAATGTTAACCCGCTAGACGTACCAACATAGGTTAAATCATCCAATAGACCTGGCGTTTCATTTGATGAAGGCAGCTGACGTAACAATTGTGCAAACTGTGCCTCCATGTCTTTCATTTGTTGGCGATATAAATCAAGGTTATTCGCTCTAGCATACTTCACTCTGTAGCTATTACGTAGCTGAACCTCTTGTTGTACCGCATGTTCGTAGCGCTTGATTGACGTTGACACTAACAGGCTATAACCAACCGCAAATGTGATCACGACCACCAGTACACAACACATCAACTTAACAGCAAACGGCCACTCTCCGATGTTATCTAGCTCTATTTCATTCCAGTCTATGTTTTGTAATGATTTTAAATCAAAGTTCACTCTCTAATCTCACTGGTAACGGGTTACTGAGCACGTGCTTCAGTGTCTATTTCTCGAAAGGGCTTTACATAAAAATGCATCGTAAAGTCACTTAATAAACGAGAATTTTGCTCACCTGTGACAATGCCCTGAATGGTTGGTCGCTCAAGCAAATATGAGCTTTCAACGCCACGTAACATTTGCGATAGGCGATTATTCGATTCACTTCGCCCAACCACTTTAATTAAATTTTCTTTGCGCTCCAGACTCGTTAAATAAACCCCTGCCGGAACAACCCGAACTACCTCATCAATAATCTGCGTCCCCAAATTACGATTACTTTGTAACTCCTCAATCAGATTGATACGCCGTTGCAGGTTTTCTTTTTGCTGACTCAAGTCGTTGATCTCTACAATACGGCTATCCAACTTCGCCACCTCGGCGCCCAAGTAATTATTTTTTACCTGCTGCCCTGCGGTAAGGCTGTCGTAAAATGAACCTATCAAATACAAAATAAGCATCACCACGACAATATTCACCGCAATGATGGTTAAAAACTTTTTCTGTGATTCCTTTCTGCGTTGGTCACGCCAAGGCAATAAATTTATATGTGGCATGAAGAAAAGCTCCTCAATGCAAGCCCCGTAGCAACGGCAAACTGCGGTTTGTGGCGCTCCAACACATTGCGGTCGACTTTAGGCGCTATATCCATATCGGCAAATGGATCGGCAACAATAGTATGAATGCCTAGTTCTTCAATCAATAACCTGTCGAGACCTTCCACTAATGCTGTGCCGCCGGTTAGTACAATATAATCCACTTGCTCTTTGCCACTGCTGGTCATAAACATCTGCACCGCTCTTCTGACCTGTTGCAGCAAAGCGGTCTGAAACGGAGCTAGCACTTCAAAAATATAGTTAGGAGGCAAGTCTCCGGTTGTTTTGGCTATCTCTGCTTCATCAAACGACTTGTTGTAATAGGCAACAATGCTATTTGTATACTGCTCTCCACCAAACACCTGATCTCGGGTATAAATTGTCTTACCAGACAGTACCACACTCACTAAACTGATCACTGATCCAATATCAAAGAGGGCAACCGTTTTATCAAACGCATCTGCTGGGAGCTGCCCGTACAAGACACTAAGAGAGCGACTCAAGGCATAGTTTTCCACATCTACTACTTTGGCTTGCAACCCACCTTCTTCCAGCGCGCCCACTCGTGCCTCTACGCTCTCAGTGCGTGCCGCTGAAAGTAATACGTTCATCTTGGAAGGATCTGCCTCGTTGACAGAAACCTTTTCGAAATCAATACTCACTTCATCCAAAGAATAGGGGATCAAGCTATCTGCCTCAATCGCGATTTGCGACTCTAATTCAGCATCTGTTAATGCCACGTCCATAAAAATCACTTTCGTGATCACTGTCTGGCCTGATACTGCCACCGCAGCAAAGTGAGTCAATCTTGGGATGCGTTTTTTAATTTTACCTATCACTCGACCAATTGCTTCAATATCTTGAATCGCACGCTCAGTGATCGCTCCTTTTGGAACTGGCTCAATTGCTACCGCCTCAACTCGGTAGCCTGCCTCCGATTTAGATAGCAGCACAGCCTTTACACAATGAGAGCCGATATCAATACCGATCATCATTGGAGCTTGCTTCTGGAATAAATTACTGAGCATGCGCGTGGTCTTTACCCTTTGTTTTAACTTTGAACAAGTTATAATTATAACGACAAAAAATATTAATCGTTTTTTATTCAAGATATACTAGCAGTGTCTACCTATAATTGGGAGTCTAACTAGGGAACATTCCGTGACTTTATTGAGAAGAGCAATACAATTTTTCATCGTTATGAGCATTTTGGCTCTGCTAACGTTAATCAGTCTTTATTACTATGTCAAATCAGATATACCAAGCGTAGAAGTACTACGTGACGTACAGCTGCAAACCCCCATGCAAGTCTTCACTCAGGACGGAAAGCTTATTAATCAATTTGGCGAAAAGCGCCGTATTCCGGTCAAAATTGAAGACATTCCAGCTCCCATGTTACAGGCTTTTTTGGCCACCGAAGATAATCGTTTTTATGAACACTTTGGCGTTGATCCCATCGGGATTGTACGCTCTGCATTTGTACTGATCAGCACCGGACAAAAGAAACAAGGTGCCAGCACCATAACCATGCAATTAGCACGAAACTTCTTTTTAACCCGTGAAAAAGCGTATATCCGAAAGGTTAAAGAGATTTTTATTGCGCTACATATTGAGCAATTACTGAGTAAAGACGAAATTCTTGAATTGTATTTAAATAAAATTGAACTCGGTAATCGTGCATTTGGTATCGGCGCAGCAGCGCAAGTCTATTATGGCAAGCAACTACACGAGTTAACCTTAGCGCAAATGGCCATGATTGCAGGTTTACCTAAAGCTCCATCAGCCCTAAACCCAATTCGCAACCCAAGACGCGCCAAGCTACGTCGCAACGTGGTTTTAGGCAGAATGCTCAATGAGAAATACATTACCAAAGCACAATATGATGATGCTCGAAGCGCGCCAATCACCGCCCGCTTTCACGGTGCTGAAATTGAGCTATATGCACCTTACATAGCAGAAATGGTGCGTAGTTATATGGTGGAGACCTACGGAGAAGATAAAGCATACAACAGCGGCTTTAAGGTATTTACTACGGTTGAGTCTTCCATACAAGAAGCTGCGCAACAGGCATTAATCAACAATTTACACAGTTACGATATGCGTCATGGCTACCGTGGTCCAGAACGCATACTTTGGAGTGCGGAGCAATCGCCACTAAGCACCAACGAGATCTTAGGTACACTGCGCAAAGTGAAGGAAATTGACCCTCTAAAAGCTGCTGTTGTGGTAGATGTTGCTGAACAAAGCGCCACTGCACTGTTGAAATCAGGTGATTACATAACCCTCCCTTGGTCTGGTTTAAGTTGGGCGAGAGCCTACATTTCAGATACTCGTCAGGCGCTACCACCACAAACAGCAACCGAGATACTCACACCTGGGATGCAAATCTGGGTGCGTCAATATGAGCAGCAATGGCAACTTAGTCAGTACCCAAGACCTGCCAGTGCGTTAGTGTCAATGGATCCACAGGACGGGCGCATAAAAGCCCTTGTGGGTGGATACAGCTTCGCACAAAGCCAATATAACAGGGCGACCCAAGCCAAACGACAAGTCGGCTCTAATATTAAGCCTTTCGTATACTCCGCTGCATTTGAAAATGGCTATACGCTAGCAACCATCATCAATGATGCGCCAATTAACCAATGGGATAAGAGTGTAGGCGTGGCATGGCGTCCAAAAAATAGCCCTGAAGTTTACAATGGGCCCATTCGTATTCGCCGAGCGTTAGCGCAGTCTAAAAATGTGGTATCAGTGCGCTTACTTAAGGGGGTTGGGCTAGAACGCACCGCCGATCACCTACTGAAGTTTGGCTTTGCAGATCAAGATATTAATCGTAGCGAATCGCTAGCGCTAGGAAGTGCTGCCATTACTCCTTTAGAAATGGCGCGAGGCATGAGTACCTTTGCAAACGGTGGACACCTGATAGAGCCATATTTCATCCAAGAACTACAGGATGCATTTGGCAATACTCTGGGTAAAGCCGAGCCGCTAATCGCTTGTGACGAGCAACAATTGGAAACACATCCACAGCGCTGCGCTGCGAGGGTAATTTCTGAACAGAATGCCTTCTTAGTCGCAAGCGCCATGCACAGTGCAATCTGGGGCGGCGGCAGCTGGCGTCATAAAACTGGTTGGACAGGCACTGGTTGGCGTGCACAAGCGTTGAAACGCCGTGACTTGGTGGGCAAGACGGGCACCACAAACGATTCTGTTGATACGTGGTTTAGTGGCTTTAATCGCAATGTACTAACCACGGTCTGGGTCGGCTTTGACGATGCAGGTAAACCGCTGGGACGTGCAGCTTATAACTCAAACCTTGATAGTAATCAGATTGTTGGGGCTGAGTCAGGGGCAACCACAGCACAACCTGCATGGGTTGAGTTTATGCGCGCCGCACTGGCCGACCAGCCAGTGGCACCAATAGAGCCACCTCCGGGTTTGATCTCAACGCGTATTGATTTGAAAACGGGTCTTTTGAGTAACAAAAATGATCACACCAGCCGCTTCGAGTACTTTGAGTCAGGCACGGCACCGACTAAATACGCGTTGGACGAGGATAACAACACACCGTTTGACGATGAACCGATACAAGAAGAGCTATTTTAAGCATTAAAAAAGGCGATAGAAATATCGCCTTTTTTGTATTTCCCACAGGTTCACTTCAGCCTTTGTGTCAGCCAGTATAAATCGGAATGGATCCCAGCTGCTGTGACTTCTTTCCCCGCACCAGGACCTTGCAATACCAAGGGATTACTCTCATACCAGATGCTCTTAATGACAAAGATGTTGTCACCTGGCGTTAGGTGCGCAATGGCTGAGTCTTTTGCAACAAAGGCGATACCCACTTTAGCGCTCACTTTACCTTGTTCATCTATACTCAAGGAACCGGTGTAACGTAGCACTTGATTTTGCGCTTTTGCTTGTTGATATTGCTCAGCGTAGAAGGCATCAAGTTGCTCACGACGCGTCAGGAATTCATCCCAACTGCCTTGCGCCATATCTTCAGGCATAAGTGGCTGCAACGCGATATCTTCTAAATCTAACGTTAGGCCAATGTCGCGTGCTAAAATTAGCAGCTTGCGCTGCATGTCTCTGCCAGATAAATCTTCTCGTGGATCGGGTTCCGTATAACCCATTGCTTGTGCTTGTAAGACCAACTCAGAAAACGCTGTAGAGCCATCAAAGCTGCTACATAACCATGAGAGTGTCCCAGAAAACACACCATCTATCTGCGTTATCTTATCACCACTGTGCTGCAAATCAGCTAAAGCAAAATTAATCGGTAACCCCGCCCCAACACTGGTGTTATAACGCCAAAATAGGTTACGCTCGGTTAGCTGCTCACGTAGGTTCTGGTACCAAGTATTGTCTGCTGTGCCTGCGTACTTGTTGGCACTAATCAAATGGCAATCTTGCTTAATAAACTGCGGATAAAGATGACTGAATGCTTCACTTGCGGTGATATCTATCACTACCTTATGTTCGTAGTCTAACTCGCCAATTCGCTCAATTAACTCACTATTTGCATAGTCAACTGCTTCATTTTGCCATTGCTGTTGCCAAGTATCTATTGCAATGCCGCTAGCCGAAAACAACATTTGCCCAGAGCGAACCAAAGCAACCACTTTAACGTCAAACTGCTGTTTTAGATGAGCAACTTGACGCTGACACTGTGCTACAAATACCTCACCAACGTTACCTAAACCAGCAATGATCACGGCAAGCTCTCGGCCTTTGTTCACTAACTTGTCATGTAAGATGGCCAGCACATCGCTATCAATCGCTTGGTCGGTTAAAAACAACACATATTCATCATCGCTGTGTAAAAACCTCACAACCACATTTTGTTCATTCAGTAACTGTGTAGCTTGCACCTGTAGCTGAGCAACATCGCTTGGCGCAGCAACCACAGCAAAGCCTTGTAGCGCACTTTCCACGATATTTGCGCGTCCCGATAATGCTTGCAGCACTTCGTGTGTATGCGCGGCAGGAACCAGTATGTAACATTCGCCTTGCGCTATAAAATGATGAATGCTGTGCTGGATTAACTGGCTTAACTCACCCACTTCCCCCTGACGCAAAGCGTCCACTCTAATGAGATCCAAGTCTTCAAAAGTAGTGATGAAACGCTTTGCCTTGCTGTAGCCTTCTTTGACAATTTCAGTCGGTGACGCCTCTACATCAAAACTGCTACGTACTTGCAGTTTAATCTTGGTATTTTTCAAAGGAGACAAAGTTTTTGCATGTAGCACTGGATTGCCCAAGCGAGCTAATAGATGCGCCTGAGATCTACACACCTTGGGGTACTTTATTGCACTTGCAACCTTACGTGGGTCGGTGCTGAACACGCCCTGCGTATCCGTCCAGATAGACACCGCATCGGCATCAAGGTAGTTGGCGAGCAACGTCGCACTATAATCACTGCCATTGCGCCCCAACGTCACGGTTTGATGCTCCACATCGCTGGCGATAAAACCTGTGACCACAAATAACGCATTCGCTTGGAGCAACTCCTTACAAGCTTGTTTATTCTGTTGGTGTAACAGCTGGCCGTTGTGCAAAGTAAACAACTGTCTCGCATCAACGTGCTGAGCTGCAAACCCTAATTGTGTTAACAGGTACGCCAACACTCTTGCTGACCAAAGCTCACCATGAGCTAGCAAAGTGGCTTCATGTAACACCCCATGTTTAGCCTGTTCAGTAATGGTTTGTAGCTCATTATCTAACTGCGCGAGTAAATCGCTGCGATTGTGACCTACAAACAAGGCTGCGATAAGCTCACTTTGATGATTTTCCAACTGTAGTAAAATATCGCTGAACCCTTGGTTGTCATCTTGCTTATAGCTTTGCCAAAGCTTTACTAAGGTGTTGGTGGTTTTCCCTGCGGCAGACACCACAACACAGTCACCAGCTAGGCACTGGCCCAACACAATTTGCGCTACTGCTTGATAACGTGCGGCAGAACTTAAGCTAGAACCACCAAATTTATGTACAACTTTTGTCATCGTCTTACCACAATGCCGTATGAGCCGGCGTTAACTTAAATGCTTTACCTTCATCTGATGCGTGTGCAGATCCAGGCTGTACTTTTGCAAAGGCTTGTTCAAGATCCTTGACGAGATCCTCTACATCTTCAATGCCGACGGAAATACGGATCAAGGTATCACCAACACCAGCTTCTAATCTAGCTTGCGGTTCCATTCCTGCGTGCGTCATGGTCGCAGGGTGACATATTAAGCTTTCAACCCCACCCAGTGACTCAGCCAATGAGAACTGCTTTAAGCTCGTTAAAAACGCAGCAGAGTCCTTAAGACCACCTTTAATATCAAAGCTCACCATGCCACCAAAACCCGACTGCTGCTTCTTAGCAAGTTCATGCTGTGGATGAGACTCCAAGCCCGGATAATAAACTTGACTGACATAAGGAGACTGTTCAAGGTATTTCGCAATAACCAGTGCATTCTCTTGATGCTGCTTTAAACGAATATTTAAGGTGCGTAACCCTCTTAGGGTTAGGTAGCTATCAAAAGGCGCTCCCGTAATGCCGATATTATTCGCCCACCAAGCCAGCTCCTCACCCAGTTCTGCAGTTTTAGCAACAACCGCACCTCCAACAACATCCGAGTGACCATTAATATACTTGGTTGTAGAGTGCACCACAATATCTGCACCTAGCTTGATCGGATTTTGCAATGCAGGGGATAAAAATGTGTTATCGGCCGCTACCAGTGCTCCTGCTTGTTTAGCAACTTTGGCTACGGCCTCAATGTCAGTGAGTCGTAAAATAGGGTTGCTCGGTGTCTCAATCCAAACCAACTTAGGCTTTATCGTAAGGATCTGCTCATAACTTTGCGCTTTTGTAAGATCTAATACCACAAGCTTTAGCAACCCACGTTTTTGCAAAGAGGTAAATAAACGATAGCTGCCGCCGTAACAATCATGGGGGATCACTAAAGTATCATCATGGTTGAGTAGCTGAGTGACTAAGTGCACTGCGGCCATTCCCGTTGCAGTAATAATGCCTCGCTCTGCGCCTTCTAACTGCGCTAATGTTTGCGCCAAAATATCGCGGTTTGGATTACCGCTACGACCATAGTCATAATCACGTTTGGTATCAAAATCAGCAAACGAATAAGTCGTAGACAAATATAACGGCGGCACAACAGCACCGTGGTGCTTATCAGCATCAATGCCATAACGTACTGCGATGGTAGACTTTCCACTCTCACTCATATCATCACCTAGATAGTTGGATGTTTAGACGTCTAAAAGGTTAGATGATCAAAAGTTAGAAGTCAAAACATTTATACCTCTAAATGGCTATTTAACTAGTATTTGACTATCTTTTTTAAACCGATAAAATTTCGCCACTTAACAAACTTGTATTGCTAATAAGACTGCGTTTTTGAATAAACTATCATAGGTATATCTAGGAGTTTATGCCATATAGTGAGTAAACGCGTTGACGAACCCAGTCTTATTAGCATTCCCAACACTGAGGCAATAACAACACTATGGCTAAATGGAATGGTGAGTATATTCACCCATATGCAGAGCACGGTAAAAAATCTGAACAAGTAAAAAAAATAACCGTCTCTATCCCGCTAAACGTATTAAAAGTACTTACTGACGAGCGCACACGCCGTCAAGTAAACAACTTGCGCCATGCCACAAACAGCGAACTATTATGTGAAGCTTTTTTACATGCTTTTACTGGCCAGCCGCTACCCAGTGATGAGGACTTGAGAAAAGATAATCCTGAAAAGGTGCCAGAAGAAGTACGTAAGATCATGGAAGAGATGGGGCTTGAAGTACCCATCATCAACGAAGAGTAAACAACTTTCGATGAAGCCCTCTTTTTCTCAATAGAGCTTCATTAATCACTATTCATGCCAAAGTTTGTAGCCGTAGATAACAACATCTAGAGGCTACAACTTACTGGCGCAGCCATAGCCGAAAACGCCTATTATCGGTGCTCACAGCGCCTGCTCGCACTATTTAAACATAGACCAAAATACATCTGTATCGGCCTGACCCGTTGTTACTTTCTAGCCGAATAATTCTCACTGTATTAGATACTAACCTTTATAAATGCATGCTCTTGTTCAACCCCTTATATCCAGCCAACTAAAAGTTGAAAACGATAGGTTGAATTCGAGATATGTAAACAGGCCTCGGACACGAAATAAAAACATCGCCCAAAACGCAAAAAGCCCCGACCGAGGCCGAGGCTTTTGAAAACAAAGTTTAACTTAGTTTAAAACTAAAATTAAGCTTGCTTAGGACGTGAAACTACTTCAACTAAAGTCCATGATTTCTTTTTAGAAATCGGCGCACATTCACGGATAGTAACTGTATCGCCTGCTTTAGCAGTGTTGCTTTCGTCGTGTGCGTGCAACTTAGTTGTACGCTTGATGAATTTACCATAGATAGGGTGCTTCACCTGACGCTCGATAGCAACAACGATAGATTTGTCCATCTTGTCGCTTAGTACACGACCTTGAAGAGTACGGATCTTATCGCTCATTATGCACCTGCCTTCTGGTTGATAACCGTTTTAACACGCGCAATATTGCGACGTACTTTTTTCAGCTCGTGAGTTTGAGCTAGCTGACCAGTGCTCACTTGCATGCGCAGGTTGAACTGCTCACGTAGTAGCTCTAGAAGTTCAGCATTTAGCTCTTCTACGCTTTTGTCTTTAAGTTCGCTAGCTTTCATCACATTACCGTCCGAGTTACAAATGTTGTTTTGAAAGGTAATTTACGAGCAGCTAGGTTGAATGCTTCACGAGCAAGCTCTTCAGAAACACCTTCCATCTCGTAAAGTACTTTGCCTGGCTGGATTTCAGCAACCCAGTACTCAACAGAACCTTTACCTTTACCCATACGAACTTCAAGCGGCTTTTCAGTGATTGGCTTGTCTGGGAACACACGGATCCAGATTTTACCTTGACGCTTGATGTGACGTGTCATAGCACGACGAGCTGCTTCGATTTGACGAGCAGTCATACGACCACGACCTGTTGCTTTCAAGCCGAAAGAACCGAAGCTTACTTTGTTACCGCTGTTTGCAAGACCACGGTTGCGGCCTTTATGCACTTTACGGAATTTTGTACGTTTTGGCTGTAACATTAATCGCTACCTCTTACTTAGCACTTTTTTTGGCTTTCTTCGGCGCACGTTTAGCTGGCTTCTCTTGCTCTTGAACTAGTGGTAAACCACCAATTACTTCGCCTTTGAAGATCCAAACTTTAACACCGATGATACCGTAAGTGGTTAACGCTTCAGAAGTTGCATAATCGATATCAGCACGTAGAGTATGTAGAGGTACACGACCTTCACGATACCATTCAGAACGTGCGATTTCTGCGCCGCCTAGACGACCGCTTACTTCAACTTTGATACCTTTAGCACCAATGCGCATTGCATTTTGTACCGAACGCTTCATAGCGCGACGGAACATAACACGACGCTCAAGCTGAGATGCGATGCCATCTGCAACTAATTGTGCATCTAGCTCTGGTTTACGTACTTCAGAAATATTGATCTGAGCAGGTACACCCGCAATCTTAGTTACAGCTTGACGAAGCTTTTCAACGTCTTCGCCTTTTTTACCGATAACAACACCAGGACGAGCTGTGTGAATTGTTACACGGATTGATTTAGCTGGACGCTCGATAACGATTTTAGACACAGAAGCTGCTTTCAATTCCTTAGTAAGGTATTGACGCACTTTGTGATCGCCAAAAAGCTGTGCAGAGAAATCTTTTGTATTCGCGTACCAGGTAGAAACCCAAGGTTTAGAGATACCTAGGCGAATACCAGTAGGATGAACTTTTTGTCCCATTACTTATATCTCCTAGCTATCCGAAACCACAACAGTGATGTGGCTTGTACGCTTAAGGATGCGGTCTGCGCGTCCTTTAGCACGTGGCATGATACGTTTCATTGTAGGACCATCGTCCACAAAGATCGTAGCTACACGTAGCTCATCAATGTCAGCACCTTCGTTGTGCTCTGCGTTAGCAATAGCAGACTCAAGTACTTTTTTAACTAATACAGCCGCTTTTTTAGGGCTGTACGCCAGGATTTCTAGAGCGCGATCTACCGGTAGTCCGCGGATCTGATCTGCTACTAGACGTGCTTTTTGCGCCGAACCAGAGGCGAATTTGTGTTTAGCTAATGCTTCCATCATACCCTCCGATTAACGTTTTTTAGCTTTCTTATCCGCAGCGTGACCGCGGTAAGTACGTGTAGGTGCAAATTCACCTAGTTTGTGACCGATCATTTCGTCCGAAACAAATACAGGGACGTGCTGACGACCATTATGGACTGCGATGGTCAATCCGATCATATTAGGGATGATCATTGAACGACGGCTCCAAGTCTTGATAGGCTTCTTGTCACCGCTTTCCAACGCCTTCTCTACCTTCTTCAGCAAGTGTAGGTCAATGAATGGACCCTTCTTGAGAGAACGTGGCATGGCAATTCCTCAACTATTACTTAGTACGACGACGTACGATTAATTTATCAGTACGCTTGTTCTTACGTGTTTTAGCACCTTTGGTAGGCTTGCCCCATGGAGACACAGGGTGACGACCACCAGAAGTACGACCTTCACCACCACCGTGAGGGTGATCAACCGGGTTCATGGCAACACCACGAACTGTCGGACGAATACCACGCCAGCGGTTAGCACCTGCTTTACCTAGTGAACGAAGCATATGCTCAGCATTGCCTACTTCACCTAAGGTAGCGCGACAGTCAGACTCAACTTTACGAACTTCGCCTGAACGAAGACGTAGAGTCACATATTGACCTTCACGTGCTAGGATTTGAACGTATGCACCAGCAGAACGTGCGATTTGAGCACCTTTACCTGGCTTTAATTCTACGTTGTGTACAGTCGAACCTACAGGCATGTTACGCATCGGTAATGTGTTACCAGCTTTGATTGGTGCATCAACACCAGACTGGATCTGATCACCGGCTTTAAGGCCTTTAGGTGCAATGATGTAACGACGCTCACCGTCTGCATATAATACAAGAGCGATGTTTGCGCTACGGTTTGGATCGTACTCTAAACGCTCAACAGTAGCTGGAATGCCATCTTTAGTACGTTTAAAGTCAATTACACGGTAGTGTTGCTTGTGACCACCACCGATGTGACGAACCGTGATACGACCGTTGTTGTTACGACCACCTGATTTAGAGTTTTTCTCTAAAAGCGGAGCGTATGGCTTACCCTTGTGTAGATCAGGGTTAACCACTTTAACGACGTGACGACGACCCGCAGAAGTTGGTTTACACTTTTGAAGTGCCATAATTCTAACTCCCCTTATTACTCGGCGCCGCCGACAAAGTCTAGCTCGCTACCTTCTTTAAGAGTAACGTAGGCTTTCTTCCAGTCTGAACGACGACCGAAACGCATACCAGTACGCTTTGTTTTACCCTTAACATTCAAAGTACGAACACCAGTTACTTCTACTTCAAAAAGCTTCTCAACAGCAGCTTTAACTTCAGCTTTAGTTGCATCTTTAGCTACTTTGAAAACAATCGTGTTGTTCTCTTCAGCAGCGATAGTGCTTTTCTCAGAGATGTGTGGAGCAAGAATTACTTTTAAAAGACGTTCTTCACGGATCATGCTAGCGCCTCCTCAAGTTGCTTAACAGCACCTGCAGTAATAAGTACCTTATCGAAAGCGATTAGGCTTACTGGGTCAATGCCAGCTACATCACGAGTGTCAACCTTATAAAGGTTACGTGCAGAAAGGAATAGATTCTCATCTACTTCTTCAGTCACGATAAGCACGTCTTTAAGCTCAAGCTCTTTAAGCTTAGCTACAAGCTCTTTAGTTTTAGGTGCTTCTAAACCGAAGTTTTCAACAACCACTAAACGCTCTTGACGAACAAGCTCAGACAAGATGCTCTTAATCGCACCGCGATACATCTTACGGTTAACTTTTTGGCTGTGATCTTGCGGTTTAGCTGCAAAGCTCACACCACCGCTGCGCCAAATTGGGCTGCGGATTGTACCAGCACGAGCACGGCCAGTACCTTTTTGGCTGAATGGTTTCTTACCACCGCCTCTTACTTCAGAACGTGTCTTCTGAGCACGAGTACCTTGACGAGCACCTGCTGCATAAGCAACAACTACCTGATGTACTAATGCTTCGTTAAACTCACGTCCAAAAGTAGCTTCGGAAACTTCAAGCGCGCCAGCGCCTTTAATTGCTAATTCCATCACTAAATCTCCAGGACTTATGCTTTAACAGCTGGTTTAACGATAACGTCACCGCCGATAGCGCCAGGTACTGCACCTTTAACTAAAAGCAGGTTACGCTCAGCGTCAACACGTACTAGTTCAAGGTTCTGAGTAGTTGTTTGCACATTACCCATTTGACCAGCCATTTTCTTACCTTTAAACACCTTACCAGGTGATTGGTTTTGACCGATTGAACCAGGAGCACGGTGAGACAAAGAGTTACCGTGAGTAGCGTCTTGCATGCTGAAGTTCCAGCGCTTAACACCACCTTGGAAACCTTTACCTTTTGAAGTACCAGTTACGTCTACTTTGCTTACGTCGTTGAAAAGTTCAACTGTAAGTTCAGCACCTACTTCAAAATCGCCTTCACCACCATTTAGGCGGAATTCCCACAGGCCACGACCCGCTTCAACACCTGCTTTAGCGAAGTGACCCGCTGCTGCTTTGTTTACACGGCTTGCTTTTTTCTCGCCTGCAGTAACTTGAAGCGCTTCATAACCGTCTGTTGCGTCAGATTTGATCTGAGTAACACGGTTAGGCGTCGCTTCGATAACTGTCACAGGGATAGATACACCATCTTCAGTGAAGATACGTGTCATACCCACTTTACGACCGACTAGACCTAATGCCATTTTCCTAAAACCTCTCTAATCTTCCGATTAACCCAGGCTGATTTGAACATCAACACCAGCAGCAAGGTCTAGGCGCATTAGAGCGTCTACAGTCTTATCTGTTGGTTCTACGATGTCGATCAGACGTTTGTGGGTGCGGATTTCATACTGATCACGCGCATCTTTGTTTACGTGCGGAGAGATCAATACAGTAAAACGTTCAAAGCGCGTTGGTAGTGGGATTGGACCACGTACTTGAGCACCAGTGCGTTTCGCAGTTTCCACGATTTCCGCCGTTGATTGGTCAATCAAACGGTGGTCAAAAGCTTTTAGGCGAATACGAATGCGTTGATTTGACATTCTTAAACCTCAATTAAAAGAGCATTTAAAAAGAGCATAAAAAAACCACCAGAACGAAATAAATACTTAAATCGCTGGTTGTCTTCTTATTTCTACCATTGAATTCCAAATCGGAATTCCTGTTTAATTGGCTTGAAATCCAAGCCCTATATTTGCTTTCGAGCTACTTAGTAGCAAGAAAGTCCGCACATTATAATGAGATTGGTGATAAATGCAACAACTAATGCTAAGTTATTTTAAGTACTGACGTAGATTACTAAATAATCCGCACAAGTATGCGAGGCCACTAGAAATGGTCAGTCCAGTTAAAGCTTGCTATGCTATTGCAAATTTTTTGATGTGGTGTTGCCATGGGAATTGTTTCTCGAACCTTAAACCTGTTCGCTCATTGGGCTAATTTATTATTTGTAAAAACAAAATTATTACCAGACAACCCAATAGCGCAATTTGACCTCAACCCCAATTTGCCAACCTTTTATGTCGCAAGGCTCAATTCTCGCGCAGACTTGGCCGCATTAGATGCCGTTTGTAAAAAATTAGGTTTGCCTAGGCCAACCCAACCTCAAAGACTGGGAGATAACGACATTGACCGTTTTCTTGGCTTACAAAACCCAACCCCATTGTTTGCCAAAGTGGCAGCGCCTAGTAACGTATTAACGACAGGCAGAGCTATTTTTTCCGCATTACATGGCGATCCTCAAATACAGGCGCAAATTATCCCTGTCACCATTTTGTGGGGCCGAAATCCGGGCAAAGAGAAAGCTGGTATCGGCACACTCTTCTCTCACTCTCTAACGCCAAGCTGGCTGCGTAAGTTTTTCGTACTATTGTTTTCAGGTCGCGATAATTTAGTGAGATTTAGTCAACCGATAGACTTAAAGCAACTCATTAATGATAAGTCTGATGTTGATGAACTACCACAAAAACTGGTACGTGTGGCTCGCGTGCATTTTCATCGTCAAAAACTGGCCGCAACGGGCCCCAAGCTGCCTTCTCGTGATAAGTTGTTCAGCTCATTATTGGCCGCTCCAGCCATCAAGAAAGCAATAGCTGATGAAGCCAAAAGCAAAGGCTTGAGCTATGAAGAAGCACGCCTAAATGCGCAAGAGTTGCTTGATGAAATCGCGGCAAACTATTCTGATGCTATGGTGCGTGTCGGTGATCGTATACTTACGTGGCTTTGGACCAAACTCTACAATGGTATCGAAGTCAAGTATGCCGACCGCGTGCATCAACTCGCCGACAAGGGCCACGAAATCATCTATGTGCCTTGTCACCGCAGCCATATGGACTATTTGTTACTGACGTATGTGATTTATCATCAAGGTCTTGTGCCACCGCACATTGCTGCGGGAGTCAACCTTAACTTCTTCCCTGCCGGTGGTATTTTTAGACGTTCTGGGGCATTTTTCATTCGTCGCTCATTTGCAGGTAATAAGCTCTACTCTGCGGTGTTTAAAGAATATTTAAGTCAGCTGTTTATAAAAGGTTATTCGGTTAAGTTTTACACTGAAGGCGGGCGCAGCCGTACGGGTCGTCTACTGCCACCTAAAACCGGAATGCTCGCAATGACGCTTCAATCTATGCTCAGAGGCATTGACCGTCCCATTTCAATCGTGCCCGTGTATATCGGTTATGAGCACGTTATGGAGATCAATACCTACCTCAAAGAGCTCGCGGGAAATAACAAAAAGAATGAATCTGTTTTTGCCGTGTTCAAGGCCATCAAAAATCTCAAAAACTATGGTCGTGGTTATTTGAATTTTGGCGAGCCCATTAACGTCAATCAGTACCTGACGGAGCATCAACGTAACTGGCGTGATGCGATTCACCCAACCGACGTACAAAAACCACAATGGCTAAACACTCAAGTGGCTGAACTGGCCGATACGATCATGACCAACATTAACAGTGCAGCTGCACTTAATGCCATCAATCTATTAGCCACAATACTGCTGTGTAATAGCCAGTTTGCTTTGAGCAAACGCAAGTTGCTCACACAACTGTCGTTCTATCTGACCCTACAACGTAGTGCAAAATACAACGCACAGGTCACGGTTCCAAAAGACAGCGCAGAAGAATTACTCTCACACGCATTGCAACTTAACAAGCTGGATGTTATTGCCGATGAGCTGGGCGAGATCATCGCAATAAAAGAAAAAGAGCGCACACTCTTTAACTACTATCGCAACAACATCCTACATCTATTCGCGGTGCCCAGCGTAATTGCTCAGCTGCTGTTCAATCGTTTCACTGTCAATGTGGATGAATGCAAACAAATGTTTGCAACCCTATATCCGTTGTTTGCCAAAGAGTGGTTCCTCACACCGCTACGAGACGAATACATAGAGGAAGTATTGGTCTGCTTCGCACAGCAGGGGCTGATCGAATTTAATGGCCAAACCGCACAGGTCAAAAAAGACAGTAGCGCAGTAACACAGCTTGAAATGCTGGGTAAGGTCTGTCACTTAACCTTAGAGCGCTATGCAATTACAGTGAGCCTTATTCAAAATAATCAAGGTATTACCCGCAAAAACTTAGAAATTGAAAGCGACGTAATCGCCAACCGTCTAGGCACGCTACATGGCATCAAAAGCCCAGAATTTTTTGATAAAAAGGTCTTGGTGGCATTTATCAGCAGCTTGAAAGAAAACGGGTTTATCAAAATGTCTGATGAGCAGTGCATACGTGCAGAAGCTAAGCTGGAACATTTACAACACTACCTAGATGAATTACTGCCCGCCAGTATTTCTCATTCAATTCAAGATACGCTGTAACCAAAAACAAGTTGGCCGCTTTCGATAAGCGGCCAAGGCTGTTAACTTCTTTGGCGCATCACCCCTTCTTGAATGGTCGATGCCACCAGCTCCCCCTCTCGGTTGAAGAATTGGCCACGTACTAAACCTCTGCCATTTGATGCACTAGGGCTATCAACACTGTATAGGATCCAATCATCCATTCTAAAAGGACGATGAAACCACATCGCATGATCTATGGTCGCAACCTGCATGTTCGGTTGCATAAATGATAAGCCATGTGGCTGTAAAGCGGTTGGTAAGAACTCAAAGTCAGATGCATAGGCAAGTAAGTAGTTGTGAATACGCCTGTCATCAGGAAGCGGTCCATTTGCCTTAAACCACACGTGACGTTGTGGCTCTGTCACCTCTGGCTGAAATGGGTTTTGAAATTCCACCGGTCGCGTTTCAAGTGGCATATCACAGGTAAACTTATTGCGTAACTTTTCAGGGATAAGCGCTTTGTTCTCACGATAGAAATCCAATGAGGATTTCAGCGCTTCTGGACCGGGGACATTCGGCATGGTGCTTTGGTGAGATAAGCCCGGTTCGTCGCCCTGAAAAGATGCGGTCATATAAAAGATTGGCTTACCGTATTGGATTGCACGCACTCGGCGAGTACTAAAACTGCGCCCGTCCCTGATCACTTCAACATCGTAGACAATCGGCTTTTTAGCATCCCCTGGGCGCAAAAAATATGAATGTAGCGAGTTTACATATCGCCCTTCTGGCAGGGTATATTTCGCTGCTGACAGCGCCTGCCCCATTACTTGGCCGCCAAACACCTGAGGGAAGCCTAAATCCTGACTCTGTCCTCGATAAATACCCTGCTCTATCTCCTCAAGCTTCAATAAAGACAATAAATCGGTAAGAACTTGACTCATCGAGACCTCTTATTTCATCAGTTTAATTAAATAATCATAGTATAATAGTAACCTAAGTGAGTCACTCACCCCCAAGCTATTAGAGAAAATACTTGTAGACTCATCGCATCGTTATTCTTATATTTGCAACAAGATTGGGCGCAACATGGCATATTGGTTATTCAAAACAGAACCCGATACATTTTCTATCGACGATTTAAAATCAGCAGGCGAGCAAGGCACTTTTTGGGAAGGCGTCAGAAACTATCAGGCTCGTAACTTTTTACGAGATAAAGTGCAGCTTAATGACTTAGTGTTTATTTACCACTCTAGCTGTAAGGTGCCTGCCATTGTAGGAATCGCCAAAGTCACTAAAGCTGCACAGCCCGACCCACACCAGTTTGATTCAAACAGTGATTATTTTGATGAAAAGTCGAGCGCCGATAATCCACGCTGGTATGGCGTCACTTTGAAATATGTACAGCACCTTAAGCCAGTTAGTCTCGCTGCAATCAAAGCTAACCCCAATATTGTCGAATTAGCGTTGAAAAAAGCCAGCCGCCTGTCGGTAATGCCCGTGTCTGAACATGAGTGGCAGTTACTAACGCAAGCTTAGTGTCGATGACGTGAACGAGTTCTTTTGTCTTTTTCGACTTGCACACCACCTTTTGGCACGATGGAAAAATACAGTAATAACGTGAGCCATGAAAAAACTATCGTGCCGATTAACCAACCGTTTTTTTCATGGCCTTTTGTGCGTTTACTACCTAAAATGATTGCCAGCGGAATCAAATACCCACACACGGCAATAAATAATAGTATTAGCTCATTCATGACAACCTTTGCCAAGCCACCTCATCAGGTAATACCCGTTCAGCGGCGATGTAGTGTAAAATATCCCCAGCATTGACTAGATAGTCAAGCGGCGGGTTCAAGTCCATATTCTGTGCACTTAAATCATGGGCCACACCCAGTAAAATTGCATCATGCTTTTCTTTAAAATAATGAAATAAAGCGCCAAACTGACAAGTCTTCACACTCGCTGGGAGCTGTAGGCTAAATTGGGTATCGCCATGTAAGGTCGATAACAGCTCTTCTTGCACACGGCTAGAACCTGGGTCCTGCATTGCTCTGACTAGAATTTCCGCAGATTTACTCGCTGAGCACTCCACATTCTGACAATGCGCTCTAAGCAATGCGACTTTGCTTTCATCCACAAAATGCGCACTGATATGCGCCCCTGTTTGTACCATAGGGCTTAGTTTAAGGGCTGTGGTGAAGGTTTGATCATCGTCTTGTCCATCGATGATAATTTTATCGGCAGTACTGATCGCAATACGTGCCAATTCGTCATTATCTGTAAAGCTCGATAACCTCGCAAAATCCACTTCTGAATAACTTAACAAGGGATGTTCAATTTCGTCGACCACTGCCAAAACAATGCGTCTATCCTGCCTTTTGGTATCGGCTAAGATATAGTCGATCATCTTCTTTGTGCGTATTGAGTGCCAACCAAAAATAATAATGTGATTACGTAGGTGGTTAAAGTTTTTATCGCCTGTCATTGCTCTTCTAATCCAAAATGTCATGAACTGACCCGCTTTACCGAGTAAAATACCAAATAAGGCTAGGCCGAACGGAATTTGTACCAATGCCACTATCCAGCGCCCCATACTGGTTGTTGCGCTGAAATCGCCGTAACCGACGGTTGAAGTGGTCACTATGTAGTAATAAATAAAAGTATCAGGCTCAATTAATGCCCGCTCACCCGCATAATTCAGCAACACCCATACAAGTAACAAATGGCAAACAGTGACCGTGATTAACAGCTGCCAGCTCGCTTTGTCAACGTGCGCTCTGAGCAACACCATAAAACGTTTAAAAATTAAAGGCATAATCTAATGCTATCTATTGTCCCATAGTGCCACCTTACTCTATCTCTACAAGCTTGAAAACCTTAAAAAATACGCATTTATGAGCAATAGCACAACGAGTAAAATATTAAATACAAATGTAGACATAGTAGCGAATCATGCAAAGCTCGTATTTTGTCCCAACTTCAGTATACTGGAGTGAGGCAATTGGGAGAAAAAGGTGAAGTAGTATGGGTGGTGTATTAGCTTCTGTTGATCAAAGAACGCAATTAGTAGGCGAAAACCGCTTAGAGCTGTTGCTGTTTCATCTTCATAGCCGTCATTTCTTCGCCCTAAACGTATTTAAAGTTAAAGAGGTGGTAAAACTGCCACACTTAAACATTATGCCCAATGCCCACCCAAAAGTTTGCGGTGTAACAACCATTCGTGGCGAGTCTATTCCCGTTATAGACTTGCGTCGCGCTATTTGCATGCCTGAATGTGACAGGGACGCTGACAGCAATCTGGTGATCACAGAATACAACCGCTCAGTACAGGCTTTTCTGGTCGGCAAGGTTGACCAAATCGTCAATACGACATGGCAAGATATCATGCCAACACCAAGCTCTGTAGGAAAAAACCATTACCTCACGGCATTGACCAAAATCAAACGAGATGGTGTTGAACACATCGTTGAAATCATCGACGTTGAGAAAGTACTGGCTGAAATTGTTGCTTATGATGTGGTGATCCCAGACGACATTCTGGACAAAAGCATTATTGAAGAATTTCAAGGCCGTAAAATTCTTCACGCAGATGACTCTCCAACCGCTCGTCGCCAAGTATCGGATACCCTCGCTCAACTCGGTATAGAAATCATTCCTGCAACGGATGGTCAAGAAGCCTTGAATTTACTCAAGCATTGGGCTGATGAAGGAATTGACGTTAACAAAGAGCTGCTAGCCGTGATCACCGATGCTGAAATGCCAGCAATGGATGGTTATCGACTCACCTACGAAATTCGCAATGACGCACGCTTAAAAGATCTCTACGTCATTTTGAATACGTCACTAAGCGGTAGTTTTAATCAGGCAATGGTTGAAAAAGTAGGGTGTAATGCGTTTTTATCCAAGTTCCAACCTGATTTACTGGTAGAAGAAATTCAAAATAGATTAAAGACAGTGTTAGACCACGAATAACTGTTTATTTATACAGTTTTGTATTCTTTATTTATCTAATTAATTCAAAATGATAGCTTTTATTATGTGAGTTTTTAACCCGTGTAACTGGGCAACGCCCCCCTAACACGGGTATACTTTGCGCTCATTTTACTGAAATAGGCGCGATAATGGACGTTTCTGAATTAATCGATGGCTTAAACGACAAACAACGAGAAGCGGTTGCAGCCCCTCTGAGCAATATGTTGGTTCTGGCAGGCGCTGGCTCAGGAAAAACCCGTGTGCTTGTACATCGCATAGCCTGGTTAATGCAAGTTGAACATGCCTCGCCCTATAGTATTTTTGCCGTAACATTTACCAATAAAGCGGCCAAAGAAATGCGTACGCGCGTTGAAGAAACCTTACGTATGCCCGTCGGTGGCATGTGGATCGGTACATTCCATGGCTTATCTCACCGTATTTTGCGGGCCCATCATCGCGAAGCAAACTTACCTGAAGCGTTTCAGATCCTAGATACCGATGATCAAGTCCGTATGATACGCCGTCTACTCAAAGCGATGAACATTGATGAGAAAAAGTGGCCGCCCAAACAAGTTGCTTGGTATATCAGCGCGCGTAAAGATGAGGGGCAAAGACCCAAAGACATTCAAGCTTATGATGTCAATGAACAACTGCTGCTGCGCGTTTACACAGCTTATCAAGATGCCTGTGACAGAGCAGGCCTAGTCGACTTTGCTGAAATACTGCTGCGCTGCTATGAATTATTACAACAACACCCAACATTATTGAGACACTACCAGCAACGTTTTCGCCATATGCTTGTTGACGAATTTCAAGATACCAACAGTATTCAATATCAGTGGCTAAAACTGCTAGCAGGGCAAGAAAACAATATGATGATTGTTGGCGATGACGATCAGAGTATTTATGGTTGGCGTGGCGCGAAAATCGAAAATATCAAACGTTTCTTAGAAGACTTTTCGGCAGAAACCATTCGCCTTGAGCAAAACTATCGCTCAACGGCCAACATTCTTAAAGCCTCGAATGCGCTAATTCAAAATAACGCCGAGCGAATGGGCAAAAACCTTTGGACCGATGGCAATCAAGGTGAGCCAATTTCGATTTATGCGGCGTTTAATGAACTCGATGAATCTCGCTTTGTGGTCAGTAAAATTCGCACTTGGCTTAATGCCGGAAATGCACTGCAAGACTGTGCAATTTTGTACCGTAATAACGCGCAATCACGGGTGTTAGAAGAAGCTTTGCTGCAAGAGGGCCTTAAATACCGAATTTACGGCGGTATGCGTTTCTTCGAGCGTCAAGAGATCAAAGATGCGTTGGCGTACCTCAGGCTATTGAGTAACCGTCAGGATGACGCTGCTTTTGAGCGGGTGATCAACACACCTGCTAGAGGGATTGGTGACAAAACACTTAGCCATATTCGCGACTGTGCACGTAATGAGTCGATGCCACTTTGGTACGCTGCCAAAGCCGTACTTGAACAAAAGCATTTAGCGGGTAGAGCCGCCACCGCCGTAGCGCGCTTTATTGAGCTTGTTGAGCAACTGGATGACAAAATCACAGAACTGGAACTTTCAGAACAAGCCAAAACAACCATTGAATACTCAGGCTTAATGGCAATGTATCAGGCTGAAAAAGGTGAGAAAGGTCGTGCGCGAGTAGAAAACCTTGAAGAATTGATAAGCGCCTGTGGCCAGTATGAGCCGCCTATTGATGAAGATTTTAGCTCTCCACTGCAGGGCTTTTTGGCCTATACCTCACTAGAGTCGGGCGAAGGCCAAGCACAGGAGCATGAAGACGCAGTGCAAATGATGACCTTACACTCAGCAAAAGGTCTAGAGTTTCCGTTGGTTTTTATGGTGGGCGTTGAAGAAGGTATGTTCCCATCGCAGCAAAGCCACGAAGAGTCTGGTCGCTTGGAGGAAGAAAGGCGCTTATGCTACGTGGGGATGACCCGAGCCATGGATAAACTCTACATCAGCCATGCTGAAAGTCGCCGTTTATACGGACAAGAAAAGCATCATAGCCCTTCTCGCTTCTTACGAGAACTTCCAGAGGAGTGTATCGAAGAGATCCGTATCAAAACCCAAGTATCTCGCCCAGTAAACAGCGGTCGTTTCAGTGCATCCGTTACTCATGCAGCCTTTGAAGACAGTGGCTATAATTTAGGGCAACGTGTATTACATGCAAAGTTTGGAGCGGGCACGGTACTTAATTATGAGGGCAGCGGCGCACAATCTCGTATTCAGGTAAACTTTGATGATGTGGGAAGCAAATGGTTGGTCACCGCCTATGCCCGTTTACAAAGCCTCTGAATTAAAGCCGTTATTTTCCGAGCTGGAAAACAATCAGCACCGTCAGCTATTTTTGATCTGCGGTGCGCACGATTGGGCTGTTGAACAACTTGGTCGGTTATTCCAGTTATCTGAAGATAGCTTGGTGCTATCTAAACACCAAGGGCTAAGTAACGCTTGCTGGCCTGAGCACCTCCATCAAATCTTAGGACAAGAGTTTGAATTAGCCGTCTACGATGGCTATGCGGGCATTAACCCCAATAAATTGGCAGCGCTTAGCGGCACGGTTAAAGCTGGCGGGCTCATGGTATTACTGCTACCTGAATTGGCAGAACTCGCTGATTGGGTGGATCCTAGCGCCGCTACTTGGTGCTCTTTTGGCTATACCGTCACCGATAGTCCTTTTCTAAAACGCTGGCAAAATAGTCTAACCCATGCGGATATATCCTACTGGTCACAAGTTAATGGCCTGCATCTGTCACTAAATGGTCTAATTCGCCACTCACCAGCCACCTATACTCAGCAACAAGAGGTTGTTTCATCTATCGGGCTTAGCTTAGTAAGCAGCACGCCCATGCCCGTACTACTAAGCGCTGATCGAGGTCGTGGAAAGTCCGCAGCACTAGGCTTATTGGCAGCCAGTATGGCGCATAAGCAATTCATCATCTGTGCATTACAATATCGCGCGGTTAAAAATAGCTTTAAGCATTTAGCACAAGCATTAGGGCTAACTTATCAAGGACACGAAAAACAATTAGCCAATCTAAAATTTGTGCCACCAGATCAGTTACTTTCGCAAGATTTAGAGGGACAAGTGTTGTTGATTGATGAAGCGGCGTCAATCCCAGTACCAATATTGATAGCTTTGTCTCGCAAAACCAGTCAGTGCGTGTTTTCAAGCACCATTATTGGCTATGAAGGCAATGGACGTGGTTACACTTTGAGATTTCAAAACTACCTCAAGCAACAGTACCCTAATCATGTTTCACTTATCCTACAACACCCTATTCGCTATCAAGACAACGATCCGTTAGAGCGAGTTATCAATCAACTCTTCGCCCTTGATTGTCGGTACCCTATAGTGGAGCACATTGATCAACCCAGTTTTTGTCAGCTTGATAGAACCACCCTCGCTGATGATGAAGCTTTGTTACAACAAGCCTTTGCACTATTGGTATTGGCTCACTACCAAACAACGGTAAACGACCTGCGCCAGCTTCTAGATAGCCCATCTAATGTTATTTTTGCCATACGCAATCAAAAACAGTTGCTAGGTTTGTGTTTAGTCAATCTAGAAGGACAGCTTCCAGATGAATTACACCGTGATATAGCCGCTGGTGTACGTCGACCTCAAGGCCACCTGTTACCGCAACAACTGTTTTCAGCTCAAGGGGATAACCATTTTCTTAAAGCAAAGTTTGCTCGTGTCGTACGCATCGTCATCACCCCTGAACTCCATCAAAAAGGACTTGGTAGTGACCTGCTGAACTATGCTGAATCACAACTTAGCACTCGGGTTGATTACTTTGGTAGCAGCTTTGGTGCCACTGCACAATTGCTCAACTTTTGGCAGAAAAACAGCTATCAATTAGTTAGATTGGGGTTTAAACAGGATAAGGCGAGCGGTGAATATGCAGCCATGGTTGTGAAAAGTCGCCAACGTAACCACACCCACATTAATGACCTGAGCGCCCATTTTAGAACCAACTTTAGCTATCAATTACTCAATCATTATCAACGTTTACCTTGGCAACTGGTCAAGCAGATCCTCACAGCCATGCCCAATCAGCCAGTCCCTCCCTCCTTGCAGGCCCAACTCAAATTCTTGGCTACTAGAGGGCAAATGCTTGAGCAAGATAGCGCAACAATTTGGCATATACTGCTACTATCTCCCAAGTTATTACTACATATATCAGATATTTCACAACAATTAGGTATTAGACTACTATTACAAAACAATACTAAAGCGTGGCTCGCAAGCGATTTAAATTTAACCTCGAGAAAGCAATTTGATCAAGCTCTCAACACTCTGGTGCATGAACTATATGGACAGCTCACTAAGCTACATTAAGGCTCTATTTGCCCTGCTACTACTGGGGGTTAGCGGAGCGAGTATGTCTGAACAACACACCATTAAGCTTGGCATGTCCATCGCGCTTACAGGGCCAGCTCAAGGCATTGGCAAACAACTGTATGATGGTGCTTTACTCCATTTTAATGCCATCAACAATGAAGGTGGAATTGCGGGCAGACGTATCGAGTTGATAGTCATGGATGATGGCTATGAGCCAAATAGAACCGTCCACAACACACGGCAATTTATCTATACCCATAATGTCGATGTGCTGTTTGGTTTTATGGGTACCCCCACAACCGCTGCAATTCGTCCACTTCTGGAACACAGTAAAGTTCCCTTGCTCATGCCATTTACAGGTGCGGACTTTTTACACCAAGAACCTAAATTCCATGTCTTTAATCTAAGAGCCAGTTATCGTGATGAAGCCAATGAGCACATCAAATTTCTAATAGCCGAAAAAGAGCATCAAAATATCGCTTTGCTCATCCAAGCTGATGAGTTTGGGATCACCGTTGAAAAAAGCCTAACACAAGCACTAGCAAGGCAAGGCCTCAAACCCACCGTTATCTCACGCTTCAAGCGTAACAGCAATGATGTAGAAAAGGCCCATGAACAGATAAAAGAGACCAGTGCCACCGCGGTCATTATGATTGGCACGTACGAGCCCCTTGCCACCTTCATCAGGTTAGCCAATAATGCCAAGCTAGGCCTTGAGTTCACCAGTGTCTCGTTTGTTTCCAGTAAAGAGTTGTTCGCGAGGCTAGAGCCTGGTCAAGCCGTTATGGTCACTGAAGTGGTGCCAGACCCAAATACTTGCCAGGCAAAATTATGTAAACAGTTTCGCCGACGTGTAAAAGCGCACTCTGAGTTGAAGATCGACCATATTCTGTTTGAGGGCTACCTGAATGCGGTAGTTTTTAGTCGTGCTGCCAAACAATGCAAAGCCGACTACTCTCAGCAATGTTTACTCAACAACCTACCTAATGTGTTAGAGCATGATAGTGATTTGAAAACACTTTTTGGACTAACAACTCAACAAAAGAAATTACCTGTGTATCGCTCATATTCACCATAATGTTCTATCCTTAAACAAAACCAATGCGCAAGTTGAGGAAAATATGGATTTAATCAATTTCCGAGTCGGACAAAAAACTATTTCACTGAAGATTCTGGATATTCTGCTCACGGAACGCTATGAAGGAGATTTAACCACTCTGCCCAATGAAAATCCCAGCTTTCTTGGGGTAAAAGATTACATGGGTACACCCACTCCCATTTTCGACTTGGGCATCATTCTCAATAAACGCTCATCTTATGATATTAACAACGCACTGGTTGAATTACTAAAAGAAAGAGAAGAAGAACACAGACAGTGGTTACAAGCACTCGAGCGAAGTGTTATTAAAGGCCAAGACTTTGACAAAGCAAGAGATCCCAAACAATGTACCTTTGGACAGTGGCTTTCTAGTTTTAAAACAGAAAATGAAGACTTAAAAGCCATATTGGGTCGCTTTAAAGAACCTCATGATAGGTTACATGCACTGGCTGATAAGCTACTGACATTATGTGAACAGGATAAAAAGCAACAGGCCATAACAATGTTAGAAAGAGAACGTGCAACTACATACATCAAGTTAATGCGCCTATTTGAATCCGCACGTGAGCAAATTAGCCTAGATCACAAACCCATTATCGTATTTACCACACAAGATGGTCACAAACCACATATCGGATTATTGGTTGACCAAGTGGAAGACAACATTCATTGCGAAGAAGATGAAATAAAGTCCTTGAGTGAAATTACCAATATCGGCTTTGAAATCGACCCGCAAACCAAAAAGATGATGCAAGGGCTCATTAAACGTGGCAGCACCCACAGTGTACTCATTGACCCCAGCTCAATTTTTCGCCCCGAGCACCTTCAAGGGTATGAGCCAGAAGAAACAGAAAGCTATGGACTCTTTTAACAAAGACATAAAAAAACGCCGCTATGTAGCGGCGTTTTTTATTCAACAATCGAAATTAATCTTTTGCTTGACGGCTAGCGCGCTTACGCTCGCTTTCCGTTAGTAACTTCTTACGAATACGAATATTCTCAGGTGTTACTTCAACTAGCTCATCATCATCAATGAACTCAAGTGCTTGCTCAAGTGACATCTTGATAGGTGGCACAAGTGTCTGCGCTTCATCAGTACCTGATGCACGCACGTTCGTTAGCTGCTTGCCTTTAAGTGCGTTAACAGTTAGGTCGTTATCACGGCTATGAATACCGATGATCATCCCTTCGTAAACTTCAACACCGTGACCGATGAACAATTTGCCACGTTCTTGTAGGTTAAATAGTGCGTTAGTTAGAGCCTTACCAGTCGCGTTGGCAATTAATACACCGTTCTTACGTTTACCGATTGAACCACCTTTGTGCGGACCGTAATGATCAAACGTGTGGTACATGAGGCCTGAACCTGATGTCAAGGTCATGAAATCAGTTTGGAAACCGATCAAGCCACGGCTTGGCATGACAAAGTCTAAACGTACACGACCCTTACCATCTGGCGCCATGTCTGTCATCTCAGCCTTACGTAGACCAAGTTGCTCCATGATAGAACCTTGGTGCTCTTCTTGAACGTCAACCGTTACCGTTTCAAACGGTTCTTCTAACTGACCATCTACTTCACGTAGGATTACTTCAGGACGTGATACCGCTAACTCGTAGCCTTCACGACGCATGTTTTCAATCAAAATACCTAAGTGTAATTCACCACGACCAGAAACACGGAAGCTATCAGGGTTATCAGTCTCTTCAACACGTAATGCAACGTTATGTACTAGCTCGTTTTGTAGACGTTCAAGGATGTTACGAGAAGTCACGAATTTACCTTCTTGACCCGCAAACGGTGAAGTATTAACAGAGAAAGTCATGGTTACTGTTGGTTCATCAACAGACAGCGCCGGTAGGGCTTCAACCGCGTTCACATCACATACTGTGTCAGAGATCTTCAGCTCACCTAAGCCTGTGATGGCAATAATGTCACCAGCTTGTGCTTCTTGTGCTTCATGGCGGTCAAGACCTAAGTAAGTTAGTACCTGGCCAACTTTACCATTACGCTTGCTGCCGTCTGCGCCCACAATAGTCACTTGCTGATTTACTTTAACCGTACCACGTTTGATACGACCTACACCGATTACACCAATATATGAGTTGTAATCTAATTGAGAGATCTGCATCTGGAAGCCACCAGCAGGGTCTGCATCTGGTGCAGCAACCTGCTCTACGATTGCTTCAAACATCGGTTGCATGTTGTCAGACGGAGTATCTAAATCAAGTGTTGCCCAGCCATTGATTGCTGATGCATAAATAACTTGGAAATCTAGCTGTTCATCTGTTGCACCTAGGTTGTCAAACAGGTCGAAAACCTGATCCATTACCCAATCAGGACGTGCGCCTGGCTTGTCGATTTTGTTGATAACAACGATAGGCTTTAGTCCCAATGCGAATGCTTTTTGCGTTACGAAACGCGTTTGTGGCATTGGGCCTTCTTGTGCATCAACCAGTAGTAATACTGAGTCAACCATTGACAGAACGCGCTCTACTTCACCACCGAAGTCGGCGTGTCCCGGAGTGTCAACGATATTAATGTGGTAGTCATTCCACTCAATCGCTGTATTTTTAGCTAGGATAGTGATACCGCGCTCTTTCTCGATATCGTTTGAATCCATTACACGTTCTTCGTTACCGCCGCGTGTTTCTAGTGTACCAGATTGCTCTAGTAGCTTATCAACTAGGGTGGTTTTACCGTGGTCTACGTGGGCGATAATCGCGATATTACGTAATTTTTCAATACTCATGTCTATAACTCAGATAATTACTCGAAAGAGTGGGTTAATCCTGTGCACCAAATTGCACAAAACAGTCCATAAAAGTAGACCGCCAGGATTTAAAGTGGCGTATTATCCCCTAATAACGCGGTAGATGAAAGTTTATGCAGCATTATTTTTTAATCACTAAGCATAAATTGTGTACTTTATGGCCGATATTCAGTTTAGCATAGCCTAAATTTAACGTAGCCGAAGCATATAAAGAGGCGTTTAGTACACTAATAAACAGCAACAATAAAACATCAAGATGTAAAAGTGATGACAAGCGTAAACTCTCAACAAATGGACAAGTGTAAGCTGGGAATATAGTCAAGTTGCACTATACTCACCATGCACCAACCCTGTGCATTTATGGATCATTTTGGTGCATAACTACGATACACTCTGGTGCATCAAAACAAGAAACACTTAAGAATCATGAAGTTGAAAAAATGGCACAAATTAAGCTTACAAACAGCGCAATCGCATTAGAATGCAGCAAGCTTAAAAAACCCAACGAGTCGGAGGACACATGTCACAATCGGTTTTAGATTTTATCAAAGAAAATGACGTTAAATTCGTAGATTTACGTTTTACTGATACAAAAGGTAAAGAGCAACACGTTTCTATCCCACATCACCAAGCCGATGAAGACTTCTTCGAAGATGGTAAAATGTTTGATGGTTCTTCAATCGCAGGTTGGAAAGGCATCAACGAATCTGACATGGTATTAATGCCAGATCCTGCATCAGCAAAGCTAGACCCGTTTGCAGAAGAAACAACACTTATCGTTCGCTGTGACGTAGTAGAACCAAACACACACCAAGGCTATGAGCGTGACCCTCGCTCTGTTGCTAAGCGCGCAGAAGAGTACATGCGTTCAACTGGTATTGCTGACACCGTATTGTTCGGTCCAGAACCAGAATTCTTCCTATTTGACGATGTTAAATATAAAACAGATATGTCAGGTTCGATGTATAAAATCGACGCACAAGAAGCATCTTGGAACTCTGATAAAGACTACGAAGGCGGTAACACAGGTCACCGTCCAGGCGTAAAAGGTGGTTATTTCCCTGTTGCTCCTGTTGATTCATCACAAGACTGGCGTTCAGCTACATGTCTAGTACTTGAAGAGCTAGGTCACGTTGTAGAAGCACACCACCATGAAGTAGCAACAGCAGGTCAAAATGAGATCGCAACACGCTTCAACACGATGGTAATTAAGGCTGACGAAATTCAGGAAATGAAGTACGTTATCCATAACATGGCTCACCTATATGGCAAAACAGCAACCTTCATGCCTAAGCCAATCGTAGGTGATAACGGTTCTGGTATGCACTGTCACCAATCTCTTGCTAAAGATGGCAAAAACATCTTCGCTGGCGACAAGTACGGCGGTCTTTCTGAAGATGCTCTTTACTACATCGGTGGTATCATCAAACACGCTAAAGCAATCAACGCATTTGCAAACGCATCTACCAACTCTTATAAGCGTTTGGTACCAGGCTTCGAAGCACCAGTAATGCTTGCTTACTCAGCTCGTAACCGTTCTGCTTCAATCCGTATCCCTGTTGTACCGTCAGAAAAAGCTCGTCGTATCGAAGTACGTTTCCCTGACCCTACAGCTAACCCATACCTTGCGTTCTCAGCAATGCTTATGGCTGGCCTTGACGGCATTAAGAACAAGATCCACCCTGGCGACGCAATGGACAAAGACTTATACGATCTACCTGCTGAAGAAGCAGCAGAGATCCCAACCGTTGCAGCTTCATTAGACGAAGCACTAGCAAGCCTTGACGCTGACCGTGAGTTCTTGACTCAAGGTGGCGTTTTCACTGACGACTTAATCGATGCTTACATCTCACTTAAGTCAAAAGAAGTGGAAAAACTGAACATGACAACTCACCCAGTTGAGTTTGAAATGTACTACAGCGTTTAATCGCGCAATTAAATCATATGTGTTCTCAAGCCCGCTTTAGCGGGCTTTTTTAATGGTAAATCTATCTGTTTCATACTAGAGTATTACCAAACGAGTCGAGAGTAAGAGGCCTGATTAATGATACGGATTTGGTTGGTATGCACTATGATACTAACGTTCTGCGCAACGGCTTCACAACCACAGGTTTACCGCTGGAAAGACGAAAATGGCAACTGGGTATTTTCTGATGTTCCCCGCGCAGGGTCGGAAAAAATCAGTTTAAATAAACCCCTTAGTATGCCAACGACCGATACCTCAATTCTTAAACCCAAAAAAGTGAACAAAGCGGTGCAATACGAGCTGAAAATTTCCTCCCCTGGGCATCAACAAACACTCAGAGAAAACACTGGCACCGTGTATGTAAGCGGACAAGTCAAACCTGTTTTTAGCAAAGGCTTAACCGTACAACTATCACTCAACGGCCAACTCGTTAGTGACAAGCAAACCAACACCACTTTTGCGTTACACAATTTAGAGCGTGGCGAGCACCATTTGGTTATGTATCTGTTTGATGAGCACGGTACGAGAATTGCAACCAGCCCACAAAGTACATTTTATTTGCACAAAACCAGCCGTATCAACCCATAGCCCAATCAAATGGTGCATGTTATAGTGCACCAAATTGGTGCAAGAGATTCTACAGGTGACCCAACATGGTACAAAGTACCCACCCTATGCTGAGTGCCCTATGGCATAACCTATCCACATGCGTGTTAGTGCTAGATAAAGAGTTTGTGATCCATTATGCCAATAACAGCAGCAGTGAGTTATTTGGACTGGGTATTAAACGACTCATCGGCCAGCCGATTAACAACATATTTAGCCATCACCATATTGACTTTGAACGCCTGTCACAATACGCCTTAAATGATGGGGTTGATTGCCAGCAGCACAGGGTAGACGTGGTGTTCGTGGATAATCGAGCTGCCACAATCAACCTGCACGCAAGACGCATCAACCACCAACAACAAACCTTTATTTTACTTGAGTGTCGTCGTATCGATGATGAAGTTCGTTTTGATCAAGCCTCCAACCAAATGCATCAATACCAAGCGGCACGAACACTGATAAGAGGTTTGGCACACGAAATTAAAAATCCTTTAGGTGGAATTAGAGGAGCGGCGCAATTATTGCAGTACGAGACCTGTCAGCAAGAACGCGATCAATGTGCACAGTTGATCATAGAACAAGCGGACAGATTAACCGAGTTAGTGGACAGGCTGCTTGGGCCCAATCAATTGCCCAAAAAAGCGCCGTGCAACATTCACCAAACGCTCGAGTCCGTTATTAAGTTGAGTATGTTGGACAACGCCAGTCAAATAACATTATTAAAAGACTATGACCCAAGCATACCCGATATTGTGATCGACCAAGCGAAAATACAACAAGTTGTGCTAAACATCGTGAGAAATGCTCAACAAGCGCTAGAAAGTGCAGGCACCATCACCTTAACGACGCGGATTAAGCACCGCATGAGGCGTGGTGAGCGCTTGATGAAAAAAGCATTGTTGGTAAAAATTACGGATGATGGACCGGGTATCGCCGAAGAGCTAAAGGATACCTTATTCTATCCCATGATCACCAACAAGGAAGGTGGTTCTGGGTTGGGTTTATCCATTGCACAAACGATTGTTGAGCAACATGGTGGCATGATCGACTGTGACAGCTGGCCCGGACATACAGAATTTAATATTTACTTGCCGTTTGACGACGACGGCACGGGGAGCAAGTAATGAAAACAGTTTGGCTCGTGGATGATGATGCTTCAATCCGCTTTGTTTTAGACAAGGCACTATCTCGCGCAGGGTTTAACACCGAAAGTTTCGCCAACGGCCAAGATGTATTAACAGCCTTGCAATACAGCCAACCCGCTGTGTTGATTTCTGATGTCAGAATGCCGGGCTTAGATGGCATGGCATTGCTAGAAGAGATTGTCACACAATATCCAAGTCTGCCTGTGATCATCATGACCGCGCATTCCGATTTGGACTCCGCTGTAAATGCATTTCAAAAAGGTGCATTCGAATATCTTGCTAAACCCTTCGATTTAAACGAAGCCACATCATTAGTTGAACGAGCCTATCAAGCCAGCCAGCAAGCACGTAAAACCAAACGCCAAACCCAAGAGCAAAAGCACCCAGACATTATTGGTGAAGCGCCTGCTATGCAGGAGGTTTTTAGAGCGATAGGCAAGCTGTCTGCATCTAGCATGAGCGTGTTAATTAATGGCGAATCAGGCACTGGTAAAGAGTTAGTAGCAGGTGCCCTGCACAATCACAGCCCAAGAAAAGAGAAAGAGTTTATTGCGCTCAACATGGCTGCTATTCCAAAAGACTTAGTGGAGTCTGAGCTATTTGGTCATGAAAAAGGGGCGTTTACTGGTGCCGATAGCACACGTAGAGGGCGCTTCGAGCAAGCGAATGGCGGTACCCTCTTTTTAGATGAAATTGGTGATATGCCATTGGATGTGCAAACTCGCTTGCTGCGGGTGCTAGCAGACGGTGAATTTTACCGAGTAGGCGGCCATCAAAGTGTTAAAGTCGATGTGCGTATCATTGCAGCCACGCATCAGGACTTAGAGCAGTTGGTAAAAAAAGGCCAATTTCGAGAAGATTTATTCCATCGTCTCAATGTGGTGCGCTTAAAGCTACCTGCGCTTAGAGAGCGCCCTGAGGACATTGCCAAGCTTGCCCAACACTTTTTAGGTCGCAGTGCTAAAGAGCTGCAAGTGGAATGTAAGGTCCTCAACGACGAGGCTATTGATGTAATGCGGCTATACCACTGGCCCGGTAACGTACGTCAGCTAGAAAACACCTGTAGATGGCTGACCGTGATGGCACCAGGTGATTTGATTGGTCCACACGACTTACCTGATGAACTCAACAATCAGGCCGTCACCGATGAGGCAACAGGCGACTGGTTAGATGCATTTCAACAATGGTTAAATCAAGAGCTCAAACAAGGTAAGGAAAACATTTGGCCAGCGGTACAGGCTCAACTAGAGGTGCGCCTGATCAAAACCGCACTCAGTGCCTGTCATGGACACAAACAAGACGCTGCGCTCAAGATAGGATGGGGGCGCAACACCTTGACTAGAAAGCTCAAAGAAAGAAATATTCAGGAGTAAGGCTCGATAGGCTGGTACCTTTGTGCCAGTCTAAGCACTCACCTTTTGAAGCCTTCACGCACTACCCCATGCGGTTCTCAGTCACAGACGGGATCTGCCAGCGGTTATCCTTAGTATCAACTCCATAAAATTTCATTGACCCTATTTGCAAAAGCCGCCACTATTTAGTGATAAACCATAAGGCGACTGAAACCAATGAAATTACTTGAAAATGTGCCTCTTATAAAACAATTAGAGATCATTAATCGGCTCGATTTTTTCAAAGACTTTAGCATTGCCGAGCGACAAATATTATTGGAGTCTTTTGGTCGGCTTTACTTGGTGAACGCCAACCGCCACGCCTTCAAACGCTTTGAGCTTGATAATCGCCTATTCATTGTACTCAGTGGAGAGCTGGTGATTTTTAAAAGTAGTCAGCTTCATGAGCTAGGTCGGATCAGGCCTGGGGAGTTTATCGGTGAAGGGGCTTTTATTTGTCATCGCGAGCACTCCACCAGTGCAAAAGCCGTTAAAGACAGTATTTTACTGGCCATCACACCCGATGCCATGACCCGCCTCCCCTCTGTAATAAGAGAAAAAGTCAAAGACCAAATTATTGAAGGGATGAGTGTTAGAATTAACACTCTCAGCAGCTTTATTGAAGATAATATGTGATAAAGCAAAATATTAGGCAATTTTCGCTGATATTATGAATAAGTGATGGGATGTGAAATCTAGTGGCATTGAATGAGGTGTATAGGTTACGAACCCTCATAAAAACGGTTATATCGTAAAGGTCGAATCTATATTCGACCTTTACTTTCATTGCAATTAAGAGTTACTTTGCGAGTAACTGCTCGAATGCATTGAATAATTTTTCTAGCTCTTCGATGGTGTTGTAATGCATACAACCAATGCGCACGACGCCGCCTTTGTCCATGACACCGAGTTGTTCACATAAGCCCTGTGCATAGAAATTACCATCCCAAACGCACATGTGTTGCTTACCCAAAAACTCAGACACTGCTCGCGGCTCAATGTCTTTGAACGTCAAAGCGAAGGTCGGTGTGCGCTCTGCTAAGCGTGCTTTATCGGCGATACCAAATAACGAAATCTGTGGGAATTCTGCCAGTCGCGTTAAAAAGTAATCGCTGAGCGCCATTTCATGCTGTTTGGTTTTAGCAAACGCCTCCGCCAAACGTTCGCGACGTGGCGTATCTTCTGTCATCCCGCTGAGTGAAGCGATATAGTCAATGGCTGCAACGACCCCGGCTAGACCTTCAAAGCTTTGTGTCCCTGTCTCCCAGCGACCAGGGATCACATCCTTAGCGGGTTCCACTTTGTAAGGCGTGAACCCTTCTAAATGTTCGCGCTTCCCGTAGACAATACCGACATGTGGGCCAAAGAATTTGTAAGCCGAGCAAGCTAAAAAGTCACACTCTAGCGCTTGAACATCAACCAACTCATGCGGGGCATAATGTACCGCATCAACATAGACCAACGCACCAACTTGGTGCGCAAGCTCTACAATCTGCTTAATGTCGTTTATTGAGCCTGTGGTGTTAGAGGCGTATGTCACAGCAACGAGCTTAGTGTTTTCATTAAGCAGGCTTTTGTAGTGGTCAAGATCAAGCGTACAGTCATCTTCATTGATGCGTACGGCATTCACTGTCGCACCTTTATCTTGGGCCGCTAAGCGCCAAGAAGACACGTTAGAATAGTGATCTGCGTTAGTCACAATCACTTCATCACCAGCTTGCCATTGACGAGAAATGGCACGACTAAAACTAAAAGTCAGGCTGGTCATGTTGGCACCAAACACGATTTGCTCTTTGCTTGGTGCATTGAGTAAATCAGCAACAGCTTGGCGAGCGGTGTCCATCAAGGCAACGGTTTTCTCACTTGAGAAAAATGCGCCGCCCAAGTTGGAGTTAAAATAACCTAAATATGCCGACATGGCGCTGAGCACTGATTGAGGCACTTGTGAGCCACCTGGACCATCTAAGAAGATGGGTGATTGGCCGTTAACCTGTTGCATAAGCGCAGGAAACTGACGACGAAGTTGAGTAAGTTCCATGCTCTGTCCTACGCTGTAAATACGAAACAGTCTAAATAGCCAACTTGGTCGGCATCAAGCTTATTCATTGGCGTTGCGTTGTGCCATACCTGACGGTCGTTGATCAGCGCAAACAAACCGTCTTTGATCTCCATTTTAAAACATGGCTCTGATTCTTTATTCTCATAAACAAGCAGCTCACCACCGGCAATATTTTCATGAGAAACACCACAGACACACACGTGGTCGAAGCCGTCTTGATGAATACCTTCCGGTGCAGGTGGTGTATCAGACTCAATCGCCAGCATACGGAATTGATGCACTTCAATATCACGCTCATCATCAATGCCGGTCATCTGTTTAAACTCACGCAGCAGATGTTTAAAGCCATCACTGTTGATTAAACTCGTTTCTAGGTTTTCATATACGCGCTCAACATTGCCTTGGAAGGTGTTTATTGAGTCATCCTGAACAAATGCTTTGGTTGGCTGTAAGCTCACGGCATCATCGGCAAACTTAAGCACCGAATAACGACGTTTACGAAATGCACCATCTGCATAAGGATTGTCGGGAAGTTGATCAAATGAGGGCTTAACTGCTTCGATATGCGCCTGTTGGATAAAACGCAGTTGAAGCAGATTCTGGTTGTTTACTGCTGTCATTTTGCTGTCGCCTATTAGTGTGAAATTAGCGACAATTCTAATCGAAAATAAAATAAATTCTGTTTAATTTACCCAGTATTTGGCATCGATATTGGATTAACCATCCACATAAACAATTAAAACTGGCTATTTAATTTAAGTTTTCCAGCACAAAATTCAACCTAAACTCAGACCAAAAAAAGCCGGTGTTAACACCGGCTTTTTTAGCAATGACTGTGATTAAACAGCTTGCTGAATGATTACGCCATCAGCTTTTTTCGTATACTGAGGCATCTTGTGGAAGTTCAAGTAACGGTATGTATCAGCCGCTGTTGCATTGATCTTCGCTGCGTACTCTTGATACTCAGCTGGAGTCGGTAATTTACCTATGATTGCAGCAACTGCTGCAAGCTCTGCTGACGCTAAGAATACATTTGCACCAGTACCTAAACGGTTCGGGAAGTTACGAGTAGAGGTAGACACTACCGTTGCTTTGTCAGCAACACGTGCTTGGTTACCCATACACAATGAACATCCTGGCGTTTCAATACGCGCACCAACACGGCCGAAGATCCCGTAGTAACCTTCGTCAGTGAGTTGGTCTTTATCCATCTTAGTTGGTGGAGCGACCCAAAGCTGTGTTGGGATACGACCTGTGTAACCGTCTAATAATTTACCAGCGGCACGGAAGTGACCAATGTTTGTCATACAAGAACCGATGAATACTTCATCGATCTTCTCACCTGTTACATCAGAAAGAAGACGTGCATCATCAGGGTCATTCGGCGCACATAAGATTGGCTCTTTGATTTCGCTAAGGTCGATTTCTAGTACATGCTTGTACTCAGCATCTTTGTCAGCTTCCATCAGTTCTGGGTTTGCTAGCCACTCTTGCATTGCGGTGATACGACGCTCAATGGTACGTACATCGCCGTAACCTTCAGAGATCATCCACTTAAGCATCACAATGTTTGACTCAAGATACTCAGCAATTGACTCTTTAGATAGCTTAACAGTACAACCTGCCGCAGAACGCTCTGCCGATGCGTCTGATAGTTCGAACGCTTGCTCAACGGTTAAGTGCTCAACACCTTCGATTTCAAGTACGCGGCCAGAAAACTCGTTGATCTTACCTTTCTTCTCAACAGTCAATAGACCTTCTTTGATACCGTAGTAAGGGATAGCATGTACTAGGTCACGTAATGTGATACCCGGTTGCATTTCACCTTTAAAACGAACCAAGATTGATTCTGGCATATCCAATGGCATAACACCTGTTGCTGCCGCAAAAGCAACTGCACCAGAGCCCGCAGGGAATGAAATACCTAGAGGGAAACGTGTATGCGAGTCACCACCAGTACCTACTGTATCTGGTAACAACATACGGTTTAACCAAGAGTGGATTACACCGTCACCTGGGCGAAGTGATACACCGCCACGGTTCATGATGAAATCAGGGAGTGTGTGGTGCGTGTTTACGTCAATTGGCTTAGGATAAGCTGATGTGTGACAGAATGACTGCATCGTTAAATCAGCTGAGAAACCTAGACATGCTAAGTCTTTAAGCTCGTCACGTGTCATTGGGCCTGTCGTATCCTGAGAACCAACAGTCGTCATCTTAGGCTCACAGTATTGACCTGGACGAACACCTGGCATGTTACATGCCTTACCAACCATCTTCTGAGCAAGCGTGAAGCCTTTGCCTGAATCAGTCACAAGTGCTGGCTTGCGGAAAATATCTTCAGCTTCTAAGCCAAGAGATTTACGCGCTTTATCTGTTAAACCACGACCGATGATCAATGGAATACGACCGCCTGCACGCACTTCGTCAAGAATTACATCTGACTTAAGTGTGAACGTAGAGATAACTTCATCTGTACCGTGACGCTTAACCACACCTTCGTATGGATAGATGTCAATTTGGTCGCCCATGTTGAATTCATCAACATTTAGCTCGATTGGTAATGCGCCAGAGTCTTCCATAGTGTTGAAGAAGATAGGTGCGATTTTACCGCCTAGACAAACACCACCAACGCGTTTATTTGGTACGAACGGGATATCATCACCCATGAACCAAAGTACCGAGTTAGTCGCTGATTTACGAGAAGAACCAGTACCTACAACATCACCAACGTACGCCAATGGTAAGCCTTTTGTTTTTAATTCTTCAAGTTGTGAGATTGGACCAATTTCACCGTCTTTCTCTGGGTTGATACCATCACGCGCGTTTTTCAGCATGGCTAATGCGTGTAGCGGGATATCAGGACGTGACCAAGCATCTGGTGCTGGTGACAAATCATCAGTGTTTGTTTCGCCTGTTACTTTAAATACAGTCACAGAGATTTTCTCAGCAACTGCTGGCTTGTTAAGGAACCACTCAGCTTTCGCCCATGATTCAATAACTTGCTTAGCAAATTCGTTACCTGCTTTCGCTTTTTCTTCTACGTCATAAAACGCATCGAACATTAATAATGTGTTTGAAAGACCTTTAACAACGATAGGCGCAAGCGCTTCGTCATCAAGTAAGTCAATCATAGGTGCGATGTTGTAACCACCTAGCATAGTACCTAGCAATTCTGCTGCGTATTCTTTGCTCACAAGTGGTGATGTCGCTTCACCTTTAGCCACTGCCGCTAAAAAACCCGCCTTGATATAAGCGGCATCGTCCACACCTGGTGGTACACGGTTAACTAAAAGGTCTAGGATAAATTCTTCTTCACCTGCTACTGGTGATTTTACTAATTCAATAAGGTCTGCAGTTTGTTGTGCGTCTAACGGCTTAGGTACGATCCCTTGCTCTGCGCGCTCTTCTACATGTTTACGATATTCTTGAAGCACAATTTTGCCCTCTTGGTGACGTGAATCGTCTAGTCTATGTGATTGTTCATACAGACAAGACCGATAAATTCCGGTGGTTAATTATAAGGCCTTTGAGTATAGATGAAAATCTTGCAACTGAAACTGGCGCTTAATAGTGACTATAAATACTATGAATGGTCTTATTGAAACAAGTATATCTTCATGAATGTTTGGTAAGTAGGAATCATTTGCAATTGCAAACAGTAAACCACGCCTGCCGATTTACTGTGTATGAGCAATTAATAGTTCAGCCACGCGCTGCTTAACAGCACGTTTATCGTCAGCGTTAACGCCAAAGCGCTCGGCGAGCAATGCGATTTCTTCGTTACTGAGATTAAAAGACAAGCGCTGCCGAGTCTTTTTAGATTTTACTTCCAAGCTGAGGATTTTTCGGATCATATCCGAGGGGGTCAGCTCCTCATCGATTGCCTGCTTTTTGATTGACTTTTGTACTTCACTACTGAGATCAAACGCCATTTGCGTTGCCCTTACGGCCTGCTCTTGGCGTTGCCATTTCGCTTTAGCATCACTCACTTAGTCACTCCCTGGAAACAGTTCTACAATATCTGATATCGGTCTGCTAAGCGTTAAAGACACATCCGTTTCACCGCCATCCCAAATCTCTATATTTAAGCTGTGTTTGTCATCATCTGATGCCAAACAAATCACCTCGCAAGGCTCACCGCCTTGTTGCTCAAATTGAGGTAAAGACTGTTGACGATAATCACGTTGATGAAAATAGCATACAAAAGGAGCTTGAGTTTGATGGTAGCTACGCGCTAAGAACTGGCTAAATCGCTCGGGCGTGTTTGCAACACTAATTTGTGTCAAAGCTTCTTCGTCAAATATTCTGGCAAATTCATCTAAGGTGAAAATCTCGTCGACGTCGTCACGCTCAATTTTTATCGAAAAGTTTGCCCACTGCTCACCATCTTCTTGCTCAATTTGCAAAAACACGACTTGGCCTGAACTGTTTTCCAAAACCATTTCATATTCAGCGCCATATTGATACTGATAAGTATGCACAGCAATGACTCGTAAGCTTTGGCCTTTTAACCATTTTGGATATGCGAAGGAGTCTATCAATGTCAGCATGTCACCCACTTTTAACTGAGAAGGTTCAGTTAGTTGGCGTGTCGGTGCTGTTTTTTTCTTAAAAAAATTAAACATATCTCACCTAAAAAATGGCAGGGGCTCACTGAACAAATAGCGCCCCCCGATTGGGTTACTGACCTTTCTTTGCTTTGATACGTGCTAAAATGTCTTCGCTTTTTGGGTTGCTTGCACCTATACCCGCTTGCGCCATTTTGGCTTTTAGGTCGTCACCATTAGTTTGCGATTCAAGTGCTTTCGCCGCCCCGAGTTGATCTTGGCGGTCTTGCTGGCGCTGCTTGATACGTTCCAATGAAGCTTTTGCTGATGTCATTGATGAACTGTTGGTGTTTAATGTGCTATTGACCGCCATCGTTGCTTGTTGAACGCTTTCGGTGGTTTTAACCATGCTTAGCTGGCGTTGGTTTTCTTTTATCGATTTTTCCGCTTCTTTTACTTGTTGCTTTAAAGCCACAATATGTTGGCTAAAGCCATTGAGTACCTCTTCATGTTCGGCTTTTTCGGTTTCAAAATCACCAATCTTCTCTGCTATTTCAAGTGCGAGTGCTTCGTTCCCTTGTTCAAGCGCCTGTCCTGCATAACCTTCGTGCTCCGCAATCGAATCTTCTAGGGCTTTGACTTTGCGTGATGTCTGCATTTCTTTCGCCATCACTTCGGTCAAGCTGCGCTTCGCTTTTTCTAGCGCATTCTTAGCATCTGCGATTTCTTGTTCAAAAATACGAATACCGTTAGCATCTATGATTGCTTCTCCGGCTTCACGCGCACCGCCACGCACAGCTGTGAATAATTTTTTTAAAATACTCATAATCTTAACTCCTAAAAACTTATTTAATCTTTTAAATAAGGGGTAACGGCATCTAGCGCTTCTATCGCATTATCTGCAAGTGTCACTAATTCGTGAGTAATATCATCAAATGACGAGTTAACCGACAAGGCACCAAAGATTGCATAGCGATTGTCAACTTTGGCAAATGCACTGAGTGGAATAGGTACGTTCAAACGCAATAGCGTTTCATTAAGCTCATCTTTAAGCTCACCTTTAACTTCTTCATCAGCAAACAAATAACTAATACAAAGCAACTGTTCTTGTGTCTGTGTGACAAAAATTGGCAATTCATCGTTGCCATCTACAATCACTTGCAAAACATCTTGTTGCTCAGGGTTGGCTATCATAAATGATTCAAAGCCTACCCCTTCGGTTTCGAAAGCAGCCAGTTTGATTGAAAGTTCATTTAATTCCATTTTATCGCCTTATTAATTTGACATATTATGTCTTAGTTAAGAGTTGCACGGCTGACATATTATGTCAACCTTTCGAACTAATTTTTATACAGCTCATTTTCTATCTGCCAAGCCTGACGATAATAGTCGTACAAAACGCCTGACCCTAGCTGGTTAACATCAATCTGCTTCTCTAGCGCAAAGAATTGGCTTGGAAATACGAACGCAGCCAGCAAATATTCTTTGCTCGCCCAGCGTGATGCAACGGGTAGTTGCTCTGCCCGACGTACTCTGGCACTGGCTGAACTACCCGCTTTAGTTGCTATCGTCCACCCCCATTGGCCAAATGAGGGCACATTTTGCTGATATTGTTCAACATGACTAAACCCCGCTGACTTCACTGTTTTTGCGATGCTGATAAACGCTTTTTTCGCGTGATATGGAGAAGTTGACTGCACGACCATGGCTCCATCTGCTGCCAATAGTTGCCGCAAATGGTTGTAAAAGTAGTCGCTATAAAGTTTGTTTAAATCAGGATGGTTTGGGTCTGGCAAGTCCACAATGATAGTGTCAAACAGCGCGCCCTGAGCTAATAGGTTTTCAACCTCCAAGAATGCATCAGCCACGACAATATTGGCTCTTGGGTCTGACATGGCTGAGCTATTTAATTGCACGAGTCTTTGCTTTATATGATCGGGCGCGTTGTATTGCTCACCCGCATAGCCAAACAGATTGAGTAGCTGTGCATCTAAATCCACCAATGTCACGTTTTTTACAGGCCATTTAAGTACATCTCTGAGTGCCAGCCCGTCACCTCCACCAATGATCAATACCTTATCATGGCGATTAGAAGCGAGCATGGCTGGGTACACTAACATGGTATGATAAATCTGCTCATCAACGCTTGAGAACTGCAACCGACCATTGAGATAAAGATCCGTGATAGGCTCGCTTTGATTGCGACTTAAGCGCTCTGTTAGCACCACATGCTGATACTTGGTCGCCTCAGAATAAATGACCTTGTCTTTGTAAAGCACATTGCTCAGATCCTTCATCCAGCTACTACCAAACAGCAACACGAAACCAAAAAGCACCAATAATAAGGCATGGCAGACAACCAATACTTTGACATAGCGAACATGCTGATGATAGCGCCATAAGAACGCCAAGCCAGCCACAATATTGAACAACGCAGTCCAAGCTGCCGCCTGCATTATCGGCATGGCCAACATAATGCTGACCCAAATGGCAGCGCCAACTCCCGCACCAATATAATCAGCACCATAAATTGTGCCTGCATTGTTTTCCAAAAAGCGCCCATACACCTGCTGGCGAATACGCGCGATCAGTGGTATTTCCATGCCTATGAGCATGCCTAGTAATAACCCAAACACATAGGGTAAAAATCTCGCTACCTGTTGGAGTTTTTCAAACACATACCCGTTGAGCACAACATCCGCTGGCAAGTTAAAAATTGAAGAAAATAAATGCGGTAAGGAATAACTGACTGCAATCACACTGGCGATAGCCAAAATACAGCCCATACCAACCAGCGCGATGATGCTTTCTAGCCAAGCAAACGCGGTAAACGCATCTTTGAACCACCTTGCCAAAAAAGCGCCAATCCCCATCGCGACTATCATTGTGCCAATCATGGCATAAATGGCACTTTCAACCGACCCCAACACTCGTCCGGCATAGTGAGAAAGTAAGTATTCATAGATCAGGCCGCATCCAGCAAGTACGGCCATCACAGTGATCAGTAAAAAGTCGTGCCCAAGTAGTTCTTTACGGCTTGGGCCTATGGTCGATTCAGACAAGATTATGCACCAAGTAACGTCGCCATGCTGATGCCAATGGCAAAAGAGATGGCTGCGGATACGGTCGCAACCCCTACATTTTTCTGGCGATTAACCTCATCTGAGATATCGCAGCCAGCCAAAATGATTTTTATCGTCAATAAGTGAAGGGGAATAAACACAACCAAACTGATCAGCGCACTTAATGCCCAGCTAGTTAAGCTAACCAGTAAATTATCAGCCGCATACGGCGCTATCCCAGAAGCTGCCGTGACAGCCAGCGCACTGCCAATTAAAAAGCCCGCATAACGCACGCCAACCGCTAAGTTACCATCAACAATTGCTTGCTGTAGGCAATCACCGCTGCGGTTCGTTCGTTTAAATAACTGCACGCGATATTGGCTCACCAACAACAGTGCAATGTTGGCAATAATGAACGCAGCAATCACAATGGGTAGACCATGCCAGCCCTCGGTTGCAACCCACAATAACGCAGAGCGAATAACCACTGCAACGCTCACCACATGGCCGAAGTCAATCAATGAGGCTGTGGTGTTACCTTTTGCAATCTCACTGTGCAGGCTCACCTTAGGTAATGCGACTTTGTCCTGGAAAAAATGACCTAATTTGATGAGAACAATAGCCAGCAGTCCATATCCTCCCATCAGCAGCGCTTCTTGGCTCAAAGATGGCGCAAATGAGCCACTACTAACGCCCGTCAGCACAATTGCTAGAGCAGCAAGCCCACCCGCAAAGCTAATACCAAAGGCAAAGTTGTCTCGCTCAGTGATCTCGTCGTTGGCATGTAGGTTTGATACCCAGCCCTTAATAAACTTTAGGCTCACAAATAATGCGATAATGATTACAAAATCAATGGCCAAGGCTTGTAAAGACCACATCGCTATTCCATTTAATTCGTACATTTTTATAACTCCAACAATTGTTCTTTACACGCGGCATTACTTGCCACGACTTACGCCACGAGATGTTCGGCTACTACTGTTTCGCACCGTCCCCGAGCCACTTTTACTATAGCTGCTGGTACTTGCATAACTGCTACGTGTGCGCACGGGTGTGTAGCTACTTCGGCTTAAGCCTGAGGCGCCGCTGCGCTTTTTGGCGTAAGGGCTAGTAAATTGTTTGCCTTGGCGCTGATAGGACTGGCGTGTGCGAGTTTCCAAGGCGGATTGTGTTTTGATCTGTTTAGGACTTGAATAGCGATAGCGTCCATAATCATGGTAATAACTGTATTTTCGACGTTTACTCCAACCGCCGTACTCTACCGCATCAAAGACATCATCTAATAAACGATACATGCCATACCAATGCCAAAACGTCATGCCATTGTCGTTTGTTTGCCACTGACCATAATTTGGGTTGCCAACGAGCTGATTTCCCGCTCCTTCCCCTTCAGCACGCTGACTAATTGCTCCCACCCTTGCCAGCGCACCATTTGACATATCCGCTAACATGTTGATTGGATCCGTCAATGCATCGTTGAACAAACTGGGTTTCATCGCTTCATGTAACACATCTAAGCGTAACAAAGTATCTTCACTAGGCGGCGTTTTTGGTAGGTTTTTAATGTCTGTGAGACGATTGGCAAGGCCTGTGTAGAGCGGTCCTTGACTCGTGGCATCTTGCGCGATTAACGTGCTTATTTGCAATAGTTCAGGGCGCTGCTGTTGCAATACTTTTTGATACTCTTTTAACAAGGTGGCATTACGAATTCTACCCTGTTCCAGCGCAGCTTTTAATTCTATGAGCTCTGTCTCTGCCTGTTGAATTGATTGCGTGATGGACTGCTGTAATTGCTCTTCTTTTGAAGAGCACGCACTCAGTAAACACACAACCAAAAACAAGCCAACAAGCTCCCATGCTTTGATTTTCGACATTCATGTCACCGTTTGACCAATTCAAGTCTGTTGTGATTGAGCGTTTATAACGCCAAACACACAGCACTCAATCATATTATTTTAATTCCCTGTATTAGTGTCACATAGCTTTTGCACGATGCCAAGCTGCAAATTGCAACAAAATAACCGCTATGGATATATACCGCTATTGCTCTGAATATAAGTGTTTTACGGATCTATCCGTTAGCAAATATAAAAATGTGGCAGCCAAAAGCAGTAAAGCGACCATTTGGTCGCTTTACTCATATCAGATATATCAATACGCTTACTGGAATACAACGTTCTCACTACCTGGCAGTGCCTGAAACTGCGCGACCAGCTTTTCGCAATCATCTAATATCGCTTGCTCTAGCTGCTCTTCTGCACGCCAGCGTGTAGTATCCATCTTGAATACTTCTTTCTTTGAATACTTTTTCCGCGCATCATGTGTGGGCATGTCTTTGACCACTTCATACATTTGATGCACACCCGGGTAAACTTCTGGCAATTTAACCTCATCGGCAAAACTGTATTGAGAGATCAGTACCCACACCCGCAAACACCCTTCAGAATATTCGCACTGTTTTTCTTTCATGGCTCTGGCCAATAGATTAATACTATCGGCAAGTTTGGCGTTGCGCTGTTGGCGAGCTTGCATGAGTTTTTCAGCTTGCTCCGCTTGGTGCTTTGCAATCAGCGCTTTTTGCTCTTTTAATTGCCATAGCAATTTGCCCGCATAAAACGATAACCCTGCAATGATAGCTGCACCACAGATTACGGCAATTACCAGCCCAGTAGACATTACCTTTCCTCGTCTTCGTCAGTTAACCACTCATCCGCTAAGTCATTACTCATAAATTCCGCTAACGGATCATCGTCAATCATGTCTTGCTCTTCAAACTCGTCATCCAAGCCTAATAACTCACAAAGCTCCTGATGGCGCGCAACTGAGCGATTGAAGTATTTCGCATCTTTGCCAGTTAATAACTCACCACGTTCGTGACGCTCTAATAACGACATTAAGCGTTCGTCATTTTCAAGTTGCTCAAGTTCTTGTTCCGGTGACAATGTTGGTTTAACTTTCTTCAACTCTACTTGAGGTTGCAAATGACGCTTCATCACAGGTTCTTGCGTGTGCTCTGATGCTTGAGCAACCAACGGAACAGGCTTTTTACTACCTACGCGCTGATCTTTCGCGCCATTATTCGTGGTTTGCTCTTTATTCACTTTTGCTTCTTGGGCATTACGTGAGCCCGGTTTCGCCCCTTTGGTTTTCTTAGTACGCTGCTCCTTTATTGCTCGGAGCTCTTTGAGTTTTTCTTTACTCAATCTTGGCGTACCATTACTGGCTACCTTACGGGTTTTCTTCTTTCTGGTCATAATATTTCTTCACTCGGTGCTACGAGCACCTCTGGTTTTGTTAAGATAATGACATCGTTACCAACGAATTCGATATCGCTGCCATAAATTTGTGCCACATATGCAAATGTTTTGCGGCTAAAAAACGAAATATGGGTGAGATCATTTTTGTAGTGCCATGTTGCAAAACGTGTCTTGTCTATTACCAGCTTAGTCATTAACACCAGAGGTGCTCCGGGTTTTAACAATGAAAACAGCTGGCTCAAAATGCTTTTGGGTTGTGCAATATGCTCTATCACTTCGGTACAACTAATAAAGTCATATTGCCCCGTAAGTACCTCAGGATCATTAGCATAGTATAGGTCATATACTGACATCTTATGTCCCGCTTCTGTAAGCATATGTGCAAGCAAAGGGCCCGGCCCACAGCCAAAGTCCAGCCCTATAGCAGGCGGAGAAGTACGCGCTAGTATGGGGTCTGCCACCCTTGAAAGAAAACGCCGATAACCCTCGTCACCTAAATCGTTTTGATGGCTGTCATAAATCGCTTTCTCTTGCTGTGGCGTCAATCGTTCACTTTCGTCCACAAATACCAACTGGCAGCATTCACATTGCCAATAATGACGCAATTTATCCTGATGGTAATGTGTAATCTTCACACCACCACACAGGCCACATGATGAGTTTATTTGCACGACTGACTTACAGAATATTAATTAAGGGGCGTATTGTAGCAGGTCTATTTGTAGGCATAAATAAAAAGACGGTAGAGATTGCTCCCTACCGCCTACTAATCTGAGCGTCTCAAAACTGGACACTTCTCCCTTCGACTTTTAAGTCTTTATTATTTTTATTATGCTGTCTTCCATTTTGTTTTTATTGTTACTTCCCTGAGCCTTTCCATATTGTTTTTATTATTAAACTTCCATGGGGCTTTTATTTTTATCGGTCAATCCTGACACTTTATTGTTATTTCCATAATGATGAGTACCAGACTTAGTACTAAACTTGTCACCTACGCTTCCATCGCGCTCAATCCGTATTGTTTTATTGTCTTGGCGACACCAGTTAATCTACGCCTTAATGAAATAGTTACAACTGGTTAATAGTAAATTTCCTATAATGTCTTTAATTAAAAATATGTAAACCTCAAAATTACAAATACTTACACATTAAACAGAAAACAAAATAAGAGATATCTCACAAATTGGAATGGCAAATGTCTCACAAAGGATTGGGTGAATATCGTACCAGTTTACAGAGATCAAAAAAGGCAGCGAGCGCTGCCTTTTTGCACGATTTGCTTAGTTTATACGCGAGTGTACAAACTGCCTATCAGACTTTAGTGTAAGCCACCCAAGTACTTCGAAAGGGTTTCGATGTCTTTGTCTGTCAGCTTTTTCGCAATGTCCTGCATCATGCCATTGAGATCATTTTTGCGAGTTCCATCACGGAATTTAAGCAATTGAGATTTAATATACTCAGGATGCTGGAAAGAGATTTTAGGGAATTTTGCTAACGATGTACCGTTACCACGAGGTCCGTGGCACGCCGCACATGACGGAATACCGCGTTCAGCGTCGCCCGCTTTATAAAGCTTTTGGCCAGCTGCAACCACATCTTCAGGCGTTGTGCCTTCACTCATATTTAAAGTAGAGAAATAGGCAGCTAAGTCCTTCATGTCTTGATCAGAAAGAGGCATGGCCATACCACTCATGACTGGGTCCATACGACCTTCGCTACCACCTGATGTCATGCCAAGCTTAAATTCTTGTAGTTGCTTATAAATGTAGTCAGCATGCTGACCTGCAATTTTCGGATACATAGTTACAGGTGCATTGCCATCTGGGCCGTGACATGCTGCACAAGTTGCAGACTTTGCTTTACCCGCTTCTGCGTCGCCATCAAATGCTGTTGCGTTGCTTGCTGACAACGTACCAAGCAACATTGTTAAAGTTAATGCTATTTTTTTCATGGTAAATTCTCTGTTTCGACCCTGTAATATTTAGTCCCAAGACACGATGACATGCTTTTCAGCGTAACTTGAGTAGACAATCTTTATCTTTACGTTGCAATTTTTACATTCTACACGATATAAATTTTTCTGGCACGTTTTCTGCCCACATTAAGCTTATAAATTATGGGGTTTTGACCTAGATTAAGTTCTAATCCTACCCAAAAGCAGTTTTAAAAGCATCCTGAGTCAACAATGCCTGCTTTTGCAACGCCACTAAGTGTTATAAACTACGCTTGTTTTAGCCATTTTGTTTTATTGTTAGGAGAGCCAGTGCTCAAATCTCGGATTAAATACCATACTGCTAGTTTCATTACCAGTGCCCCTGATATTTCTAAGCTGCCTGCTGATGCGGGTATCGAGGTCGCGTTTGCGGGTCGCTCCAACGCAGGGAAATCGAGCGCTCTAAATGCCCTAACAGATCAAAAGTTGGCGCGTACTAGTAAAACTCCTGGTCGTACACAGCTCATTAATACCTTTGAATTAGACGAAGAAAAACGATTAATCGACCTTCCTGGGTATGGTTTTGCCAAAGTCCCCATCGAAATGAAAAAGAAATGGCAACGTTCATTGGGCGAGTACCTACAAAAGCGAAAAAGCTTAAAAGGGCTTGTCGTGCTAATGGATATTCGCCACCCTCTGAAAGACTTAGATATGGATCTAATTAACTGGGCTGTTGACAGTGAAATCCCTATTCTGGCACTACTGACCAAAGCAGATAAGCTCAAACAAGGCAAGCGCAAAGCTGAGGTTCTGCAAGTACGCAAAGCACTGGCGGAGTTAGACGCTGATATTACAGTCCATGCATTTTCATCTTTAAAAGGTATTGGTTTAAACGAGCTGGCTTGGAAACTTGATGATTGGTATTTAGGACCCTTTGTTAAGCCTGAGGAACAGACTGAAGATAGTGAATAACCTTAAAGGTTATTCACTTAGATAAAACTGCATGCCTGCTGAGCGCAGATAAACGCCCTGTTTGTCTTGCTCAGCAATCTCAGCCCATTGGTAGTAGACATTTCTCGCCACTCTGGCATGTAGACCATTACTTAAACCTAGATAAGGTAATTGCTGTTGCTCAAAACAACGCAACTCAAGTGGATACTGCTGGCAAATCGGCCACTTTCTTCCTAAATTATCCACGGCCACCAGCACATCCATATCATCTAACTTATGGCTATACCAACTGGTTACTAGAAAGGCGACATCTTCTACGGCTATTTCGCAGCGTTCAACAGGAGTCGTTAACCAATGAGTGTTTTGCTCACAGCTGAGTACACTGGCAAATAACTTCAGTAGCCCCAGTCGCTTTATTTCTCCACCTTGATGAAACCAATGACCCTGCCTATCAATACGCATGTCTAGCATACCACAGGTTTGCCCCGTCCATTTTTCGGTTGGGGCATGTGGCGTAACAAGCTCAGCGACTAATTCACTTAGCTTGCTCATTAAATACCAAGCTAAAGGTTACCGGTACGGTTGTCGCGATACTGTCTAGACCCGCGACTTTTCTTAGAGCTTCAATACCTGCCACCATGTTAAAGTCACTTGCCTTAATCAGGACGGCGCGCTGCGGCGTTACATGTAGTTGCTGGTTATGCTTATTTACCACTAAATCCAATGTTAATATCTGTTGTTGGCCGTGTAGTGATAACTCAACTGGTACCGATTTAATTACCTGTATGCCGTTATTTAGCGTCTTATAAAATTTGCTTAAATCGGCAGTGATATTCGCCTTAGGAAAGCTACTGACATTAAATAGCATCTCTTGCATGCGCTGATTACGGATAGGGATCATGGACTCAATGGTTTTGAGATCAATTGAAAGCTCCAATTTTCCATCATCTGAAAGTGTACCTTCCAGTTCCTTAAAATAGTGATTCTCAGCAATCGCGTTCTTTTTGATAGAAGTGATACTTAAATCACTTTGGCTATTATCTAACTGCCAAGCTGCAAACACTTGAGTTGAAAGCAAACTTGCACACAATAGTACAGACTTAAGCATGACATGATCCTTTTTATGTAATGAAGAATCCTAATATTAACACGCAATGCTCAATGATACATGAATGAAAAGAAAAACACGGCTCACCAAATTCAGTGAGCCGTTATAGCAATCTGGGGAGAAGCTATCAATACGTTGTATCCTCTTGCGAGAGATACATCATCAACAGGATGTCCTACAGGATGAGGACGCGCGCACTGTAACAAAACCACTTACAGAAATAAACGCCCAGAGGCAAAAATTGGGCCAATTTGATATTTTATAAACATTCCGTTGTCCCTATTTACGCTTTTTTTACTAATAGCCCAATAAAAAAGGGCGTCACACGCCCTTTTATAAATAAATTAATTTTCCCTATCTAGGTAAAAATCCCTTCGAACTTGCACTTTAATGCGCTTGTTCCCAGTTTTCACCATGATCAGCTTCTACTAATAAAGGCACATCCAAGGTCGCGGCTTCACTCATCAGTGCACAGATTTTATCGCTAAATTGCGCCACTTTGTTTTCTGCCACTTCAAATACCAGTTCATCGTGTACCTGCATAAGTAGTTTTATGTCATCGCGAGATTGGGTATGTAGCCAGTCACTCACCTTAAGCATTGCCTTTTTGATGATATCTGCCGCAGTACCTTGCATCGGTGCATTGATAGCGGCACGCTCAGCCGCTTTTCGACGAGCGCCATTGCGCGCTTTAATATCAGGCAAATGCAAACGACGGCCAAACAATGTCTCCACGTAACCTCGCTCTGCGGCTTCTTCACGCGTGCGCTCCATGTATTCTAATACGCCTGGGAAACGCTCAAAGTACTTATCCATATAATGCTGCGCTTCATGACGCGGAATATCCAACTGGCGAGATAAACCAAATGCGCTCATGCCATATATTAAACCAAAGTTTACCGCTTTCGCTTTGCGACGCATGTCTGAGGTAACTTCCTCTAGCGGTACGGAAAAAACTTCTGATGCGGTCGCACTGTGCACATCTTTGCCTTGCGCAAAAGCATTCAGCAGCCCTTGGTCTTGAGATAAGTGCGCCATGATCCGCAATTCAATCTGACTATAATCCGCCGCCAATATCTGCTTACCTTTATCGGCAATAAATGCTTGACGGATGCGACGACCCGTTTCGTTGCGAATAGGAATGTTTTGCAAGTTAGGATCACTGGAGCTTAAGCGACCTGTCGCGGTAACCGCTTGATGATATGACGTATGAACCCGCCCAGTGTCAGGATTAACAAGCTTGGGTAATTTGTCGGTGTAGGTGGACTTTAATTTAGCTAACCCACGGTGCTCTATGATGAGTTTTGGTAGCGGATAATCGTGCGCTAACTCCTGTAGCACTTCTTCAGCGGTGGAAGGCGCGCCCTTGGGCGTTTTCTTAACAACTGGCAATCCCTGCTTTTCAAACAAAATGACTTGAAGCTGTTTTGGTGAACTTAAATTAAACTCTTCACCTGCCAATTCAAATGCTTCTTTTTCAATTTCAGCTAAGCGTTCACTGATTTGCACACTTTGCTGCGCGAGCATTGAGGAGTCAATTTTCACGCCGGTGCGTTCAATCTCAGACAGCACAGATAACAGTGGCAATTCGATATCGAGAAACACGTCTTGTAGCTTGTCTTGCTGTTTTAACAATGGCCATAAATGTTCATGTAGTCGCAATGTAATATCAGCATCTTCTGCCGCATATGGGGCCGCTTTTTCCAGCTCAATTTGATTAAACGTCAACTGCGATTTGCCTTTACCGGCAATCTCTTCAAAGCTGATATTTTTATGGCCCAAGTATTTTAGTGCCAATGAGTCCATATCATGGCGTGTTGCCACGCTATTGAACACATACGACTCCAGCATAGTATCAAAGGCGATGCCATTGAGCTCTAACCCCGCTCTGGCCAATACGCTCTTATCATACTTTAAGTTTTGCCCAACCTTTTTTATTTTATCGTCAGCTAAAATCGCACCTAGCTTTTCGAACACCAAGGCTTTTGGTAATTGCTCAGGGGCACCAACATAATCATGTGCGATAGGTAAGTAGGCAGCTTCACCGGAGGTAACCGCAAAGCTCATTCCAACCAAATCAGCTTGCATATAATCAAGGCTTGTTGTTTCTGTATCAAAGGCCATCAATGGCGCTGATTGCAATTTATCCAACCAACGCTCTAACTGCTCTTCGGTTAAGATGGTCTCATAATTAGCCTCAGGCTGTTGCGCCATAGGTGCGCTACCTGATGCTTCGATATCGGCAATATCTGGTTTGCTCGCGGCACTGGCATCGTCAAGCAATTCACTTAACCAGCGCTTGAATTCACACTCGGCATACAATTCTATCAATCTATCTTTATCTATAGGCGCAATCGCAAACTGCTCCAAGTCTTGTTCAACCTCAACATCAAGTTTGATAGTCGCAAGTTCATAAGATAGCTCTAACTGCTCTTTATGCTCCTCAAGCTTTTTAGCCATGGTTTTAGAACCACGAAAGCCAAGACCTGCAATTTCATCAAGATGTTGATATAGACTCTCAATCGATCCAAGGCCTTGTAACATAGCCAATGCCGTTTTTTCACCAACACCAGGCACACCAGGGATATTATCAACCTTATCACCCATTAACGCTAAGTAGTCGATGATAAGCTCTGGACCTATACCAAATTTATCCACCACCCCCTGTGGGTCTAGCACTGTGTTGGTCATGGTGTTAATCAGTGTGACATGTTCATTCACTAGCTGAGCCATATCTTTGTCACCCGTGCTTATCAACACGTGACGTTTTTGCTCCGCCGCGATACGCGCAAATGTACCAATGACGTCATCGGCTTCTACGCCAGTAATACTAACAAGCGGCAACCCCATCGCTTCGATAATGTCGTGAATTGGCTTGATCTGAGACCTCAGATCATCAGGCATAGGCGGTCGATGAGCTTTGTACTCGCTGTACATCTCATTTCTAAATGTTGGTCCCTTGGCATCAAACACGACCACCATGTGACTTGGCTGATATTGCTTCAACAAGCTCTTGAGCATGTTGATCACGCCATAAATAGCACCTGTTGCTTCTCCTTTTGAGTTAGTAAGATGCGGTGGCGCATGGTACGCCCGAAAAAGATAAGAAGAACCATCAACCAAGATCAAAGGATTTTCAGGGATCAAAGACATAATAAAGGGGATCCTAAATGGGCTTTTAAATAACTACATAAGGATGCCATAAGGACACAGATAAAACGAGGGATAAAAACGAAGAAGATCATCAGTGTTGGCTCGAATAAACTGTGGATAACTTTGTAGATAAACACAGCCGATTGCAGCAAGAATGTTTTAAAACATTTACCGTATATTTTAAGTTTTTGATATTAAAGAGAAAAGCAAACTCTTTTTTTATTATTATTTAAGCCTAAAATGTGGAAAAACATTTTGGCGCCCACAAAGATTAGAACAAGCTGTACAAAAATCAAGCTCTATTTTGTGAGCGGACGGGTATACTAACACAATTGATCCAAGATCAAATAAGATCCTTTATAATATTTTTCTTCGCTGTTAATTACAATTAAGCATAAGCCTGTAAGATCTTACATTAGAGGGAGTACATATGAAAAAAATCGCAATAATTTTGAGTGGCTGTGGCGTCTTTGATGGAGCAGAGATCCATGAATCTGTCTTAACGATGCTGCACATCGAGCAACTTGGGGCAAGCTATGAATGCTTCGCACCCAATATTCAACAACATCATGTGCTCAACCACTTAACTGGTGAAGAGCAAGCACAACAACGCAATGTTCTAGAGGAAGCTGCGCGTATCGCACGAGGTAACATTAAGGATTTATCGTTATTAAACGTTGATGAGTTCCACGCTTTAGTGCTCCCTGGTGGCTTTGGTGTTGCCAAGAACCTCAGTAGTTTTGCTTTTGAAGGTGCACAATCAACTATCTTAGAGCTACTAAAACAATGTTGTCAAAGCTTTGCACAACAACATAAACCTATTGCATATTTATGTATAGCGCCAGCACTAATCGGCCATATTCACCCCCAAGGGACCCTTGCCACAATCGGTAATGATGAGCAAACCGCAGCTGCAACAGAACAACTGGGTGCTAAACATGTTACTTGTGGAGTTGAGGAGATTGTTGTTGACGAACAACAAAAAGTAATCAGTACTCCAGCCTATATGCTAGCAGGCTCAATCACAGAAGCATCAAGTGGGATCCAAAAGGCGATCAAAGCACTTTTGGACATGTCCTAAGTGATGGAGCAGTTGCCTATATTTGCGCTAAAGCAATAAATTGGGCATTTTTCTTCTAATATACACAAGTTTAGTTTTATAAATTAGTTGGTGGCGTTATAATCGCTAGAAATTCCGTCATCTTATCGTGATTGATCACGTCCAAATGAAGTGAGCAAGACAAATGAAAAAACTTTCTGCAGCATTATTATTGCTATCAACGGCCGCAGTAGCGCAGCCTTATGACAATGCTTTAACTGAAGAAGCAATTCAGAAACGTATCGCACCTGTTGGCAGCGTATATTTGGCTGGTGCAGAGAGCGCCGCTGAAGCGGCACCAAGCGGGCCTCGCTCTGGTGAACAAGTATATCAAGCGGCATGTTTTGCCTGTCACGGAACTGGCGCATTAGGTGCACCAAAAACAGCTGATGATTGGGCTCCTCGCCTAGCAAAAGGCGCTGATGTATTGTTAGATCATGCAATCAACGGCTTCAACGCAATGCCACCTCGTGGTACGTGTATGGACTGTTCTGATGATGAGATTGCTGCAGCAATTGAATTTATGACAGCTAAATAATATCAATAAAATTAAGGAGATCGCTCGATCTCCTTCGATATTGCCGTGTAAGTTCAAAAAACCTCAACCAAAGTCACCCATATTGAACTTGACCCTTGCCAATAAAAGTGAAAATATACGGATAATAATTGAGCAGATAATAATAACTATGGGTTAAATCATTGGAAGATCCCTCACCTGTACTTCGAAAACTTGAACGTAATAATAAACGTTTACGGTTTTTACTTAAAAAGTATAAACAGAACAACCACTTACAGCACGCTCTGATTTTATTATCAGAACGGGCAAGTACGGTTGCGGAACTGACTTTGCTTTATCCTGCGATACATGACATTTTAGTCAAGTACCTTCCCAGTCGCAGTTTCTACGTAGTACTTCAAAATCAATATACACAAACCCTTGAATTATCTTATTTTGTCGATGAAAAAGATGGCATTGCTGTACCATTACATGAAGACAGCCACTTTTCCGACGGAGTGACTGGGTACGTTTTTCGCACAGGTGAGACCGTTTACCTCACCAAAGAGAGTATGCTTGAACAAACCAAAAAAGGGGAGTTTAAGGCGCTGGGCAGTCAAGCCGAGCATTGGGTTGGCGTGCCCATTTATCGCGACAGTAACATTATTGGTGTGATGGTGTCGCAAAGTTATCAGGCAAAACAAAGCTACAGCGAGCAACAAATCGAGCTGCTTGAGGTGATGTCTTTGTACTTGGCAACCGCCATCGAGCGTGTCAAAAAGCGTGAATTACTTGAGTCTGAGGTTAAAATTCGCACTAGAGCGTTGATGCAAAGCAACGAAGCCCTCAACAAAGAGATTGAGCACCGTAAACGAGCGCTGGATCGCCAACAGATCCTCTTCAAGATATCTGAGCTGGCGACGCAATTTAGTGACATCGATGATGTATACAAACAAGTACATGACATCATTCGTTCAATTACCTTCGCTGATAACCTATATATTGCTTTGTATGACAAACATGCAGGCTGGCTAAGCTTCCCTTATAGCGTTGATGAAGTCACACAATATAAACCCAGACCTTTCGCAAAAGGCTATAGTGAACTGGTGATCCGCACGGAGCAAAGCCAGCTCATTGATACTGTGCGGGCAAAAACGCTGATTGCCGAAGGCACCGTACAACGTTCCAAAGAGTATAATAAAATTCAGCTGGCAACTAGCTGGATGGGGGCGCCGTTAAAAACCGCCAATGGTGTGATAGGACTGATCGCATGTCAGGCGTATGATCATAAATATGAGTTTGATTACGATGATGTTGAACTGATCTCATTCGTATCCAACCAGATAGCATCGGTATTACAAACTCACCTAGCTAATCAAGCACTTAAGAGTAGTCACCAAGAGCTTGAGCATCGCGTAGCAGAAAAAACCAAGGCATTACAGCAAACCAATTTACATCTGCAAATGCAAATTGAAGAGCGTAAAAAAATTGAACAGCAGTTATATCACGACGCACATCACGATCCGCTGACGAGCCTGCCCAATCGTAGTTTATTTCTAACGCAATTAGAAAAAACATTACACAAATTCCAACGTCATCCTGATCACCACTTTGCTGTACTGTTCATCGATTTAGACAAGTTCAAGTCTATTAATGATGAACTTGGTCACCAAGCTGGTGATCAATTCTTGATTTGGGTAAGTAAAACCTTTGCCGACTGTATCAGAGATCATGATTTGCTCGCACGCTTAGCTGGCGATGAATTTGTCATACTGTTGGATCATCTCAGCGATAAACAGCAGGCCGAAGATGTCGCAAAGCGTATTATTCGAGTCATGCAACAACCATTTTGTATGAAAGGCATCTGTGTGCAAAGTGGTGCAAGTATTGGCATCACGTACAGTAATAAACGCTACAACAACATTGACGAAATCATTCGTGATGCAGATGCCGCAATGTACTATGCCAAAAATGCAGGTCGTGGTCGGTATGAATTTTACCATCCATTGCTCACTGCAAGCTCGGGAGCAAATAAGCATATCGAGCACCATCATTTAAGTGCATTGCCGACACACTTTCGACGTACCGAAGTTATTTCTATGGCTGACAAAATAAATTCTATTAGCCTGATAGATGCATTTGGAGAACATCCCATACTGGGCAGTACCAATTTCGACATATTGAAAAAATTTGCAGCAGAAAAAACTGAGCAGCTAGAGATTGAATTACAACTTCTCAAACAAGTGATACACATAGGTAATACCCAGTCTCAAGACCTATTGTTCGCCTGCTCTTTAGCAGTACTTGATAACCAAGCTTTTAATCCATTATGCCAATTGTTAAAAAGCGCTAAACATCAAATGTGCTTATTGTTCGACGAAGCCGCGCTGCGACACGCCTCTAGCCAACAGTTAGAGAATCTCAAAACACTGTGCGATATGGGTGAGCATGTAGGGTTAAACGACTTTGCTAAGGATCGCTGCGATCTTGCCATGCTGACTCAACATGATTTTAAATATCTATTGTTAAGCTCGACATTTAGCAAGCGAGTACTACAGCAGCGTTGCTATGACCTTCAACTACAGGGGATATTAGCGGTAACTAAGCTAAAACAAACACAAGTGATAGCCAAAGGCCCCGCTATTTTAAATTTCCGAGGCTTATTAGAAAGCCATGGGATTGAGTTATTTTTTGGCAAACAACATAGTGTAGACTTGCTGCAAGAGGCCTCTGTCAGCAAGGTTGTCTCACAAAGCTCAAGTGGCCCTATCGTTTTAACATAGCTCTTAGATTGGCGACTCTGGCTTGACCTTTTTCCATACGTTCCGCTTGTGAAGCCACAGTTTTCTTTTGCCCTTCATAGCTTAGATCATCCTGCGGCAGCTCTTGTACAAAACGGCTTATCTCGGGTGTCGCGACCTCACCAAACTGACGGCGATTCTTGGCATGTGTCAACGTCAATGTTTGTTGGGCGCGTGTTACTCCCACATAAGCTAAACGACGTTCTTCCTCAACATTATCCTCATCAATACTCGTCTGGTGTGGTAAAAAACCTTCTTCCATGCCAACCATAAATACATGTGGATACTCCAATCCTTTGGATGCGTGCAATGTAAGCAATTGTACCGCATCAGAATCGTCTTCTTCTTCGTTACGCTCAAGCATATCTCTGAGCGTGAGCTTGCTCACCACTTCAGCAAGCGTCATGGCTGGATTGTCGCTATCTCCTGTAAGCATGTCTGTGATCCAGCGATATAACTCGGAAACGTTCTTCATGCGCATTTCAGCAGCTTTGGCACTGGGGGAAGACTCGTAAAGATAGGCTTCATAGTTGGTTTCACGGACCATATCTTTCACCGCTTCTAATGTATCACCACGCACCGCCCTATCGGATAACTCTACAACCCAACGGGCGAATCCCATCAGAGCATTAAACCCTCGACCAGCCAAACGCTCTGCCAATAGAGGATCAAAACAGGCCTCAAACAAGCTGATATGCTTCTCATTTGCCAAGCTACCAAGCTTTTCAAGTGTCACAGGCCCGATTTCTCGTCGCGGTGTATTAACTATACGTAAGAAAGCATTGTCGTCATCCTGATTTACCAACAAGCGCAGATACGCCATGATATCTTTGATCTCACTACGCGAGAAAAATGACATTCCGCCGCTTATTTTGTAAGGAATACGGTTACTCATCAGCGACTTTTCAAACACTCTTGCCTGATGGTTGCCGCGATACAAAATGGCGTAATCTTTATAGCTCGTACGCTTCATAAATTTGTGAGATATAATCTCTGCAACAACACGCTCAGCCTCATGCTCTTCGTCACGTGTTGCAATAACCCTGATCGGGTCACCGTTTTCCAGCTCACTGAATAATTGTTTATCAAACTCATGTGGGTTGTTGGCAATGAGAATATTGGCTGCTTTTAATATCCGTTTGCAACTACGATAGTTTTGCTCAAGTTTGATGAGCCGCAAACCGGGGAAATCTTTGGATAGCAACACTAAGTTCTGTGGTTTCGCGCCACGCCATGAATAAATTGACTGGTCGTCATCACCCACCACAGTAAATCTGGCTCGTTCACCTACCAACAGTCTTACCAACTGGTACTGGCTAGTATTGGTATCTTGATACTCATCCACCAATAAATAACGAAAACGCGCCTGCCAGCGCTCTCGAACTTCTGCGGACTGCGACAGCAACAAGGTCGGTACCATGATCAAATCATCAAAATCAAACGCGTTATAGGCACGTAGCTGAGTTTGATAACGCGCATATAACTGGGCAAATAACGCCTTTTGTGGCTCCCTAGCTTCGGCTATTGCCCTTTGTGGCAAGATCAATTCGTTCTTCCAGTTACCAATTTGCATCTTGAGTAAATTCAGCAAATCTTTATCTTTTTCTAATTCTTTTTCTGTCAGTTCGCTCAGTAGTTGATTGGTATCCTGATCATCTAGCAAAGAGAAGTTGGCTTTATAACCGAGTGTTTTTAGCTCTTTTTTTATTATCTCAAGTCCAAGCGTGTGAAATGTGGATACCCATAAGCCCTTTGACTCTTGTTTGCCCAGTGTTTGCGAGACCCGCTCCCGCATTTCTTTAGCAGCTTTGTTGGTAAATGTCACAGCGGCAATATTCTTTGCCTGATACTCACATTTTTGTACTAAGTAAGCGATTTTATTGGTAATTACACGTGTTTTTCCGGAACCCGCCCCTGCGAGTACTAAGCAAGGGCCACTGATGTATTTTACCGCTTCGTCTTGTTTTGGATTGAGTTTCATTGCCAGACTATGTGTTGTGCTACCGAAGTGATATTTTACCGTAAAGCGCTCGGTGCGCCTAGGCGCTTGGCAAAGCATTTGCTAAGATGAGCACAAGCATATTTTGAAGAAGGGATCTGAAATGATTAACCCAGCAAAAATAGAAGAGATCGCAAAGCAAATTTCCAGCAACATGCCACAAGGCGTGAAGAACCTTGCCGACACTTTTGAGAGCAAAACTAAGCAGGTTATTCAAAATAAACTGGCCGAGATGGATTTTGTCAGCAGAGAAGAGTTTGATATTCAAAGTAAGGTGCTGATCCGCACCCGTGAAAAATTAGCAGAGCTAGAAGCCAAAGTGGCGCAGCTAGAAGCAAAACTCACCAACGCAGATAGCGCTGAAGAATAAGCGCTTATAAATAGCGCTTTGCCACCAGTTCCACCGCCTGAGTATATCCAGCATTAATATACTCAGGTTGTGATGTCTGCTCTTGCACTTCGTGTAAAAGACCATCTTCTAGCCCGTAAACCCAGCCATGTATGGTCAATTGCTGCCCGCGTGTCCAAGCATCCTGTACCACATTGGTTAAACACACATTACGTACCTGATCGATCACGTTCAGTTCACACAATGCAGCACAGCGTCGTGACAATTCTATTGCTGATAACATAGCTTGATGTTTTTCTTTCACATCGGCAACGTGACGCAGCCAATTATCAATTAAGCCAAAGCGCGCCTCATCCAACACCGCCTGTACACCACCACAGCCATAGTGCCCGACCACCATGATATGCTCAACCTTAAGCACTTCAACCGCATACTGCATCACTGACAGACAATTATGATCCGTATGAACGACCACATTGGCGACATTGCGGTGTACAAACAGTTCACCCGGCATCAAATCAACTATTTCATTGGCCGGCACACGAGAGTCTGAGCAGCCTATCCATAAATAATCTGGATTTTGCTGTCCGGCCAGTTTTTTGAAAAAGTTAGGGTCGCGCTGTTGCGTGCGCTGGGCCCACTGTTGATTATTCTCTAGTAAGTGATCTAGCGAGCACATGTGCTTTCCTCTATTTTGGCCGTCGCTTGGATCAGGATATTCCGAGGCGTTAGCTGTTTGTCACAAAATTCATAAAGACTGACATCATACCCAGATGCCTGTAAATATAAAGCCCTATCGAGGACCAACCAGATCTCAATAGCACGCCTAAATGCGTGACGCACAAGTTCGATACGATCCGTCATCTTTTTACGCTGCTGCCCTTGTACAAGATAAGCGCTATAATCGCATTGCTGTGGCAAGGTAATGCCTTTTTGCTGTGCTGCCCATTGGCAAAACTGTGAGAACTCCCCTGAGAAGATAGCTTTGTTTACCGAAGGTACGCTGACATAGTGGTCCACACCTGTAATGTCACGACGTAGAGCATCAAAGCCTAAACGCCAAGTGACCTCTTTTTTGCGAACTTTTGCGATACGTTCCGGCGCGGTAACGGTTTCTTGCAAAGCCAATTTCATGTCACTGTGCGTCAACCTTAGGCCACTTTGCTGTCCCGCATCACTCATCGCGTGGTACACAATGTCTGTGAATAAATGGTAGCAACACGGTGATAAGCTGATTTTTTCACAGCCAGCGTTGACGGCTTGACTCATAAATTCCTGATGCAATCGTCCACAAGCATGAAGCGCAACCGCATGTTGTTGCTGTTTAAAATACCCAGATGTATCGTCACGCAACACATCGGCACAGCTAAATGTCATGGGCAAACCCTGCTGACGAGCGCTGTGTTGACCTTGCTCACACAAAGATGCTTGCAACTCAATGCTATGTACATGTGGCGCACCGTCATAGGCAAGCATACGACCTAAATGCCCCTTTCCTGCGCACCATTCCAATACCGGGTAATGATGTTCATCAATATGGCTTACAAAATCTTGTAACTGAAGCAGTTTACGACCTTTAATGCCGTTACTTAGCCAAAATGGCAGGGGGTGTCGTGCACGCGGTTCTTGGGGCAAAAGCAACAAAGGATCAAGTTCACCTAACTGCGGAATAAATGGTAACAATGCCCGCTGTAATTGTAGCGGATGACTGTCTAAATACGTGACCTGCTCATCACTGAGCGCCATAAGCCACTCATTAAGCGCACCATCCCATGGCAAAGCACGCGCCTCAAACGCAACCAACTGCCAATAACGACTTGTTTGGTATAACAAAGTATCTAAGTGGGTAAATCGATGTAATAGAGACATGATTAGCGCTGCACAACACACAAACTAAAAACGCTATTCTACCTCTTTTTTCTCCTCTTGTGTGGCTTGTAAAATACGGTACTGTTGTTGCCTTGAGAAGATCAGGTGTAAATAAAGGGGTATACATAACACCGTTAAAAGCGACGCGGCCACCAGCATCCAAGACCAAGGGTAAGGTTCTTCATCCGTTTGAGGGTGATAGACAAACTCATCTAACTCATTTTGATATTTCTGTGGTTCATAGTTATATAGCTGTGCGATCCACTGCCAGCGGATCTCAGACATACTGCCTATAGGGATCCCTGCCTGCGCAATAAAAGGTCTCATTGTATCGGCTTCGTATGCCAACTGCGTTTTACTCTTGTTTGGATTGTACTGACGTCGGATCACATCAATACTCTCATTCATATTAAGCATCGCATAACGCCAACCTTTCAAGCTTGCCTGACGAAACTTCTCTACCATTTGTGGCTTTTGTTTAATAACGTTTTCGCTGGTAAACAAAATATCACCGTAGACATTGATACCATATTGCTTAGGGCAAATTTGTCTGGTAGCGATACCAGCTTGTCGCATTTGAAAGGGCTCATTCGTGATATACACCTGTAACGCATCAAATAAACCATTTTGAAAATCACGAAGCGGATACAACCCAGAATACAAGGGTAACTTAGTAACATTAACACCTGCTTGCTGCAACATGACGATCAGCTCGGCATTTTCGGCCTTACCCAAATAGCTGATCCGTTTGTTGGTAAAGTCGGCAGGGGTATATATATTGGAGCTTTCTTTTACCATCCAGCAATAAGGAGAAGACTGTAGTATCGCCGCCAGTGCTACCAAAGGTTTGCCTTGCATGCGTGCTTGTAAGATACCTGAATGGGTAACACCAAAATGCGCTTGGCCAGCAAGCACTTTGAATTGCGTATCGGGATTATTCGGGTCTCCGGGTACAAGGGTAACGTCCAAACCGGCTTGTTCGTAAAAGCCTTTTTCCTTGGCCATATAGTAGCCCGCAAACTGAAATTGATGCTCCCACTTTAGCTGTAATACAACGTGTTCCTGTGCATGGCTAAAGCCCCCTAGCAAAAGACTGATTAGCCATAGTACATTGGTAAAAACACGCCTTGTCATCCTTTTTCTCTTAGTATGGTTAAATTCTAATCATAACTATAGAAAAATAGGCCATAAATGCAACTAACTTGCTTGGCGTCTGGGCTCAGTTGGCAATTGTAAATATTGCGCAAAACATGGATTATTGGTTTCTTCGCTAAAATGATAACCAAGCTGTGCTAAGTGACTGTCAAACTTTGCATAATCACTCGTTGGAATATCAAAAGCTGCCAATACATTGCCCTCTGCGGCACCATGGTTACGATAGTGAAACAGCGTAATGTTCCAATCACTTCCCAAGGTATCTAAAAATCGTGCTAATGCCCCTGGGTACTCTGGAAATTCGAACCGCAATAAACGCTCTTGAATCGCCACGGGTGGTTTACCGCCAACCATATAACGCAAATGTAGCTTAGCCAGTTCGTTATCGGAGAAGTCCTCAAACTTATAACCATTTTTGTACAGCTGGGTTTTTACTTCGTCCAGCTCTACTTGACCACCTCGCAGGCCCACACCCACGAATATTTGTGCCTCACCCTCTCCCGCGTAGCGATAATTAAACTCGGTTATCGCACGGCCACCGAGAGACTGACAGAAGCGTTTAAAGCTTCCTTTTTCCTCAGCAATGGTCACTCCAAATAATGCCTCGTTTTTCGCTCCCAATGCAGTGCGTTCGGCGATATAACGCAACCTATCAAAGTTTAAATTTGCCCCCGATAAAACCGCCGCCAAATTAAGCCCTGCTCGCTTACCTTGCTGACTCCATTTTTTTAAGCCCGCCAGTGACAGTGCCCCCGATGGCTCTGCAATGGCGCGCGTTTCGACAAATATATCCTGAACGGCAGCGCAAATTTCATCGACACTGACGGTGACCACCTGATCACAAAACTTTTGCGCCAGTCGAAAAGTTTCAGAGCCGATGATCTTGACCGCAACACCATCTGCGAAACCGCCAACCTGTGCAAGTTCAACCGGTTCGCCAGCCTCTAGCGCGGCTTGCAAACAGGCACTTTCTTGCGCTTCAACACCAATAATTTGAATATCAGGACGTAATGATTTGATATACACCGCCATCCCTGCGAGCAAACCACCACCGCCAACAGGGATAAATACCGCATCGAGCTCATTAAGCTGTTGCATCAACTCTCGCGCCACCGTGCCTTGCCCAATAATGACATCTTTATCGTCAAATGGTGGCACAAACACCGCACTCAACTGCTCAGTAAGCTCAAAAGCATGGGCCTTTGCTGCATCAAAGTTATGCCCGTGTAGTACCACCTCACCACCAAAGTTACGCACAGAGTTGACTTTGATCTCTGGGGTAGTCACTGGCATCACAATAATTGCGCGATGACCGAGGTGGGCAGCGCTTAGCGCCACTCCTTGAGCATGATTACCTGCTGATGCGGTGATGACCAAACTGCCCTTAGGTAACTGGCGTAGCTTATTGTAGGCGCCGCGCAGCTTGAACGAATAAACAGGCTGTTGATCTTCACGTTTAAGCCAAACTTTTTGTCCCAGCCGCTCAGACAATGTATGCATCTGGCTGACCTCAGTGACTTTTGCAAGGGGTGCTATATCCGCTTGAATAATGGCACGGAAGTAATCAAGTTCTTGAGATACCATCGCTAACTCAACTCCTCTAACTTCGCAAGGTCACGCACGGCTCCTTTGTCTGCACTGGTTGCAAGCAGTGCGTAAGCTTTCAGTGCCGGTGTCACGACACGCTGTCTATCAAGCGGTTTATAGGCATCTTTGCCGCGCGCTTGTTGTTTTGCTCGGCGCTCTGCCATTTGTGTTTCATCGAGTAATAAATGAATGCCTCGATTAGGGATATCTATTTGAATTAAATCACCATTTTCTACCAGAGCTAACGCTCCACCACTGGCCGCTTCAGGTGACGCGTGACCAATAGACAAGCCTGATGTTCCACCCGAGAAACGGCCATCAGTCAGTAATGCACAGTCTTTATCCAATCCCATAGATTTCAAATAGCTCGTCGGATAAAGCATTTCCTGCATACCCGGCCCCCCCTTTGGCCCTTCATAACGGATCACCACAACATCACCCTTTTTCACCTGACCATTAAGAATGCCATCTACAGCATCATCCTGAGATTCAAATACCACAGCCGGTCCAGTAAAGTTAAGCATCTCGTCAACAACCCCTGCGCTTTTCACAATACAACCATCTGGAGTTAAATTGCCGGACAACACCGCAAGACCACCATCTTGGCGAAATGCATGTTCAATACTGCGAATACAGCCATTTTCGCGGTCGAGATCGAGTTCATCCCAACGACACTCTTGACTCATTGCCTTAGTAGTACGGATCCCAGCGGGGCCCGCACGGAAGAATGTCTGTGCCTTTTCGTTAGTCGGGTCTGCTGCATCCCAACGCTTAAGTACCTCTGCCAACGTACCACCCGCGACATGGCCAACGCTGAGGTCTAATCGGTCCCCTTTGGCAAGTTCATTAAGGAGTGCCATGATACCGCCCGCACGGTGTACATCTTCAATATGGTATTGCTGCGTCGCTGGAGCAACCTTACACAAAAATGGGGTATTACGGGAAAGACGGTCAATATCATCCATATCAAAATCAACTCCGCCTTCTTGCGCTGCGGCGAGTAAATGTAGAACCGTATTCGATGAGCCGCCCATCGCGATGTCCAGCGTCATGGCATTGGTAAATGCAGCTTGATTTGCAATATTGCGCGGCAACACAGCTTCGTTGTCTTTGCGATAGTACTCATCACATAACGCCAAAATGCGCTTGCCTGCGGCCTGATATAGTTGCTGTCTATCTTTGTGAGTCGCTAAGGTCGTACCGTTGCCCGGTAACGCTAAACCTAAAGCCTCTAGCAAACAGTTCATAGAGTTTGCTGTAAACATCCCAGAGCAAGAGCCACAGGTAGGACAGGCTGAACGCTCAACTTGCTCAGAGTCTTCATCACTAACATTAGGATCCGCTCCTTTTACCATTGCATCAACCAAATCTAGTTTTATGTCGATGTCTGCTAAACGGGTTTTACCGGCTTCCATTGGCCCGCCAGACACAAATACAACTGGGATATTCAGGCGCAATGCAGCCAGTAGCATTCCTGGGGTTATTTTGTCGCAGTTGGAAATACATACCATGGCATCGGCACAGTGAGCATTGACCATATACTCAACCGAGTCGGCGATTAAGTCTCTTGATGGTAACGAGTACAACATGCCACCATGACCCATGGCGATACCATCATCGATAGCAATGGTATTAAATTCTCTGGGTACGCCACCTGCGTCACGAATGGTTTCGGCCATCAATTCACTGAGCTGATTAAGGTGCACATGTCCTGGCACAAATTGAGTGTAAGAGTTCACAACCGCGATAATTGGTTTTTCAAAGTCGCTATCCGTCATACCCGTTGCGCGCCAAAGTGCTCTTGCGCCTGCGCGTTGTCTGCCTTCTGTGGTCGTCTTACTTCTTAATTTTGCCATGATATTTACCCTTAATCTTTGCGATGTAGCCATTCGCTACATCGACTTATCCTCATTCCTAAAATAAGGCCACCTAAGGTGGCCGTGATAGTGCTTACTTATTGATATAGTCTAACCAGTCAAAGCTGTCTTCGCTTTGACCCTTAACTAAATCAAAATACGCTTGCTGTAGCTCTTTAGTGATTGGTCCTCGCTTACCATCACCTATTTGAATTTGATCTACACTGCGTACCGGCGTCACTTCCGCTGCTGTTCCCGTCATAAAGAATTCATCAGCCAAGTAGAGCGCTTCTCTGGCAATGGACTCTTCACGTACTTCATAGCCACGTGACTGAGCAAGCTTAATGATAGTGTCACGAGTCAACCCTGGTAAAATACACGCAGTCGTAGGTGGCGTGAAAAGCACGCCATTTTTAATAACAAATAGGTTTTCACCGGCACCTTCACTGAGGTAACCATTTACATCTAAAGCAATGCCTTCAACATAGCCATGACGCTTCGCTTCTGCGGTGATCAATTGAGAAGATAAATAGTTGCCACCCGCTTTCGCCCCCGTAGGCATGGTGTTTGGCGCAAGACGTGTCCAAGATGAAATACATGCATCAACACCTTGCTCTAAACTACCATCACCAAGGTAAGTACCCCATTCCATCGCGGCGACACTGACATCGGCTTTATGAGACTTGGGGTGAACACCTAAACCAACATTACCCAAAAATGCAAATGGTCTAAGGTAAGCATTAGTAAACCCGTTTGCTTTTACTGCATCTCTACATGCCTGCATCAATTCATCTTCAGTGAACGGGATCTCTATGCGGTAGATTTTCGCTGAATCATAAAGACGCTTAATGTGATCTTTGAGACGGAAAATCGCCGGACCTTTTGGCGTATCGTATGCGCGGATCCCTTCAAACACTGAGCTGCCATAATGTATAGCATGGCTTAAAATATGTGTTGTTGCTTGCTCATACGGGATCATCTCGCCGTTATGCCAAATTAATTCCGATGTTTTTGTCATGTGTAATACCTTGTACTTATTCTTTATATAATTAACTATTTAAATTGCCTGTTGCTGTAGTGTGTGCAGATTAACTTGCTGCACTTCCACAAGCTTACTTAGTTGTGAGGTTAATAGATAGATGGGTTTATCACTGTCTACCGTCATTTTGACATGAAACAACTCGTCTTTACCCTCTAACTCCAGCTGGGTAAGGCGAAAACCGCGGTGACGTGCCACGCGCAAAAAGCGCTCCACAGCGATGGCATGGTTTTTTACTGCAACAGTTAACTGGTGTTTCATTACGCTTTCTCCGTCATCATTTCATCATTTGCAGCACCTGGTGGGACCAGAGGCCATACGTTTTCTTTATCATCTATACAGGCATGTAATATGTAAGGGCCCTGTGAAGTGACTAACGCATCTATTGCATCATCTACTTCATTTGCGTGGGTGATGGTTTGCCCAGGTATGCCAAACACCGCAGCCAAAGCAACGAAGTCAGGGTTGTCCGATAAATTTGTTTCGCTGTAGCGACCGTCAAAAAATAGTTGTTGCCATTGACGCACCATGCCTAGACGCTGATTGTCCAAAATCACTATCTTAACTGGCAGGTTATTACGACGTATTGTCGCCAACTCCTGAATGTTCATCATGATTGATCCATCGCCAGAGACGGTGATCACCATATCATCTGGACGAGCGATTTGTGCGCCGATGGCTGCTGGCAAACCAAATCCCATAGTACCTGCCCCCCCACTGCTTAAATGATTGCTTGGATGGGTAAATTTCATATGCTGCGCCACCCACATTTGATGCTGGCCTACATCACAGCACACCACACCCGAGTCGGGCATTTTCTGGCTTAATTGATTGAGTAAATACGGTGCAAATACGCGCTCACCTGGGTAGTCATAACGCCAAGCATGTAGCTGTTTTAGTTCTTTTATTGTCTTTAGCCAATCACTGTCTGTTACAAAGCAACTCAATTGTGGGATTGACTGTTTCAAGTCGGCTATGAGTGACGCCTGTGCGGGTTTGCGTTTACCAACTTCAGCTGGGTCGATATCTAAGTGGATCACATCCGCTTTTGCTGCAAACTTTGCTAAATTACCCGTCACGCGATCATCAAAACGAGCCCCGATACATACCAACAGATCACACTCTTGCACCGCAATGTTGGCAGCCTGGCCGCCGTGCATACCTAACATACCCAAATCGTATTCATAATCGGGTAACACACTGCCAAGTGCTTTTAATGTCGATACTGCAGGCATTTGCGTTTTGTTTAAAAACTGCATCAACTCGGCTTGAGCATCAGCACTTTGTACACCTCCACCTATGTATGCAACAGGTCGTTTGGCCTGCGCCAACAGCGTTTCGGCTTTTTGAACTTGTACTGGTGATACTTGAGGCTGTGCCTCATCTAACGCTAACCAAGGATGAAATGGCACTTGAGCCAGTTGAATATCTTTAGGGATATCAACCAACACCGGACCTGGACGACCAGATAGCGCCAAATGCATTGCTTCTTGTAGTACTTCAGCTAAATCCTCTGCACGTTCCACCATGTAACTGTGCTTAGTGCAAGATAAAGACATACCTAAGACGTCAACTTCTTGAAAGGCGTCCGAGCCAATGGCAGCCGTTGGAACTTGCCCTGTGATCGCAAGCACTGGCACAGAGTCCATCATCGCATCTGCCAACGCAGTGATGAGGTTGGTAGCTCCAGGTCCCGATGTGGCGAAACACACACCTAATTTACCCGTGCTACGCGCATATCCAACCGCCGCAAAACCTGCGCCTTGTTCGTGACGCGTCAAATAATGCTTTACAGGCGCGCCATACAAAGCGTCGTAAATAGGCATAATCGCGCCACCTGGATAGCCGAATACCTCTTTTACGCCTTGTTTGGCTAATAAATCTATGAGTAGTTGTGCGCCTGTCATTGTTTTCCCCATTCCCATTGCTTGCGTTTGTTAACTAAATTTTTGCCCTAAAAACAAAAAACCCCCCGAACTTTTCAGTGCGGGGGGTTCTTACTAATACTTTTCTTACAGCACTAGCTCGCCCCCGCGGTAATAATAATCACCACGTTGATAATCACGACTAGAGTAAGTGCTGTGTTTAGCATTCTTTGTATCACCAATTAAAATTTTTTGTTGTCTGGCTTCGTTACTTCACGCCAGCCCTGTTCCTTTTTCTATTAGTAACCCGCTGGAACCATTAAGTCAACCATAAATATTATGCCAAATGCAAAGTCAAAACCCTTAAATAAGAAAAATAAATTCCATTTAATTAATAAAACAAAATAAACTATCCCCTCATATAATTAATTATTCAAATGTTAATTGTTAATACAGCTTTTACAACAGAGCTAATTTCATAAAAATACACATGAATTTTTTATGAGTTGGTACATATGTGCTTAAAATGGTAGAACTCAAATTATTTAAGGACTGCTATGAAATTTTTATTTCTGCGAACTTGTGTCGGAATCTTACTATTTACCACACTGCTCTTTAGCCCATTAGGCCATGTCGCTCCTGCATTATTCAAGGTTGAAAAAAACGGTGTTAGCTCTTACTTGCTGGGCACGGTGCATGTGGGTACACCAAAAATGGAGGGCTTGCCGCAGTATGTCACTCAGGCTATCAACAACAGTACACAAGTGGTTGTTGAGGTCGATCTCACCCAATTATCTGCTGCCCAAATTCAAAAACGTTCAGCGCCTTTCATGCAATTACCAGCGGATAAAACACTGGCTTCTGAAGTCAGCAAAAAAACCTATCAAACACTTAAAAACTATTTCGGCAACGCAGGCGTTGATATCACCCTATTTAACCAATATCGTCCTTGGGCTGTCATGGTATCCATGCTTCAGCTTGAATACCAAAGGTTAGGTTTTAGCGAGCAATATGGCATCGATAAACAAGTGCTCGCGTATGCCAAAAAGGCGGACAAAAAAGTCGTTAGCTTGGAAACGTTAGAGCAACAGCTGGCCATGCTGAGCGCGTTGGGGCAATCGGGCGATGCGATGTTCGCTGAGACTTTCAAACACTTAGGTGATGTGGAATATTACTTTGTAGACCTAGTTGATGCATGGGCCACAGGAGATATGGCTAAGCTAACAAGTTACTACCATCTTAGCTTCGATGATTCACAATATGGTCAGTATTCTGAACAAGTTATGTTGATAGACCGAAATAACCAATGGATGAAAACACTCGCGCCATTACTGTCAGAACGCGCTACGTTCATTGCAGTTGGAGCACTACATTTGCCCGAACAACATGGGTTAATTAAACAGCTCAAACAACAGGGTTTCAAAGTGACACGTATCACTGCGTAACAACACCTAGTTCTTTGAGTACAGTAATAAGCTCAGCTTGTTGCAGTGGTTTAATCACGCAGGCATCTCCGCCTAAGGCTATCGCCCGTGATAAATCCTGCTGCTCATCGTTAGCCGTGACCACAATGACAGTGGTGCTCAGGTTGAGGAGATTTCTTATTTTCTCTATTGCCTCATAACCATCCATATGAGGCATATTTAAATCCATGAAAATAACATCAAACGCTTGTGTTTCAAGCACCTGCAGCGCCGCTTTACCATGTTCAACATGCGCCACATCAAAGCCTAAGGTTTTGAGCTGTTTAGTGATCACCACAGCATTAATAACATTGTCCTCAACCAGCAAGGCTTTTTTTCCTGACACATCCAGCGTTTGCACCGTTTCTTTGCCGTCTAAGACCGTGACTGGAATGGTAAAGCTGATACAGGCTCCTCCTTGCGGCACATTTGAAAAGTTTAACTTTCCTGACATCGCATTGACCAACCACTGACAGCGTACCAAGCCTAGCTGCATGCCCTGAAAGTGATTATTTTTGTCATCGTGTACGCTCATCGAGTCGATAAGCTCAGTAGGCAACCCCTGGCCTTGATCGCTGACTTGTATCGTTAAGCTACTTTGAGCATCTTGGGTGTGCAATTGCGTGGTGAGTGTTATTGTGCCTGAATCACTGAACTTTATTGCATTATCAATGAGCTGAGAACACACCCAAGCCATATGCTGATGGTCACACAATATACTTTTGTGTTCGTTTTCCGTCATTTGTACCTGCAACATTAGGCCCTTCCTCTGAGCTGCAAAGCGATAAGGCGCAACAACCGTTTCAATCATGGTTGGCAAATCCGCACGACTGATTTGAATACTCACTTTATCATTAGCCCAGCGACTAAAGTCATGCATTTCGTTGATGAGTATATTCAATTGATTAGCCGAGGTAATCGCTTGTTCAAGGTGGGCTGCTTGATGCTCCTTGCGAAAAAGCTCAAGGTATCCCAAAATCGACTGTAACGGCGTACGTAACTCATGGCTGGCTCGCGCTAAAAATCGCGACTTCATATTCAAGGCCTGCTGCGTCTGTTTTTTTTGGCTTTCCAGCTCACGAATGCCTGTAAGAACTTGTATTTCCATGGGTCGAAAAATTAACTTAACTTCGAGTATCAACAACACCATGGCAAGCAGCCATATCCCCCCTTCAACATAACGAAGTATTATGATGCCGCGATTCGCTTGTGCTTCGAATAGCTGAACTGCACCGTCTAGGTCAATTAACAGGCTTTGTGACAACTGGTAAAGGTCATCTAACTCAATACGATCCGTGAGCTGCAAATTACGTACTCGGGAGATGAAATCTCTGCTGCGTAGATCCAACTGCACGGGTGATGAAAAATACCACTGATTGAGCTCAGACGAAAAAAAACCATTGCCTTGTTCACTTTTCGATATTAAGAAATCGTGATTGGCAGCAAACCTATCAATGCTACTTTGTAGCTGACTATAAACCTCCTGAAACGCCTGCGGTTCATTATTTAAGTTTGTCAGCCGTTGAGCGTGAAGCAGCACTTTTTGAGACAGCATACGCTGCATGCCTGCAATGTTGACAACCGTTGCATCTTGTTGTTTATCATACAATAAATATTGCATAAACCCCGTTGCCATAGAAACCAACAGGGCCATAGCCAACACGGCTAAGAAATAGCGGGCGCGGATCGCTTTTATCAATTTCAACATAGCTCTCATTCATTATCCTTCACCATGACAGTGTAGTCCAAATTGCTCTGATTGGTGTTTAGCCACTTGACACCTAGATGGCTAAAATGTTTCAATGCGCGCTCACCCTATTTTGCACTCAAGGCTAATGCCTTAAGTGAGGGCTGGAAGAGGTGCGTTATTCAGGTAGCTGTGTCGAGGAGAGCAAACTCCCATGACACACAGTGAGGGGGAACTAACGCCGAGAAGTTAATTGTTTTGCTAGCGATTAATTTCGGGCGACTGGGCTGAATCCCAGCGACTGTCACCAATTGTTTTGCGTTACAGCAAAATAAATATGTTTGGTGGAGAGCTTCTGGTCTTAAAATAATAAGGCCATTTGCCTTGTCATTTTTAAGTCCATTGCTCTTCGAATTTTAACTGTTCGAAGTTTGGACTCTTGCCTTACTCCGAACACGATATAAGTTCGGTAGAGATGAAATCACAATTTGATTTATCCAATTATCCGTTGTGGACTGCTTTGGTTACGCCCTTTGATGCAGACGATAACGTTGACTACAACACGCTTGAACAGCTCGTTAACGAGCAACAACAAGCCAATAATGGCATTCTGATCCTCGGTAGTACTGGCGAAGGACTGGCGCTGGATAAGCATGAGCAACGCGCCATTGTCGAGTATGTGAGCGCGCTCGCCCCAACTGTGCCATTAATGGTTGCCGTCGGTGGGTTTAACTTGCAAGAGCAACTGGCGTGGATAGAATTTTGCAATACGCTTGCCATTGATGCCTATCTGCTTGGCTCGCCTGTGTACGCCAAACCGGGCGATGTCGGCCAAACACAATGGTTTGATGCGTTGCTCAGCAAAGCACAAAAACCATGTATGCTGTATAACGTGCCAGGTCGCAGCGCGGTTTCAATTACGCCTCAGGTACTAAAAAACCTGCAACATCATGATAATTTCTGGGCCATAAAAGAGGCCAGTGGTGACATTGCCACCTTCGAAGCATTTCGCAATGCCGCACCAAATATTGCCATCTACAGCGGTGACGATGGACTGATGCCCTACTTTGCTCAAGCGGGTGCCGCAGGGCTCGTTTCGGTTGCCGCCAATGCATGGCCAGAACAAACAGCAGAGTTTGTCCGCCGCTCACTTGCGGGCACCTTTCCTAACTTATTTACCACTTGGACAAGCGCGGTCAACAGCCTGTTTAGCGTGGCCAACCCCATTCCTGTGAAGGTGCTAATGCACGCTCAAGGTAAGCTGGCTACACCTCATCTTCGTCCACCCCTGACGCATCTTGAACTGCCATGTACGCAGGCACTTCACAGCGCAAACGACTCAATTTTATCTTGGAATTAAGGCAACTATTATGAGCTGGTTAGAGCTATTAAATAACTTAGAAAACGGCACCGTGCGTGCAGCAACACAAGACGAACAAGGGCAATGGCATGCCAATGTTGAAGTAAAACAAGGCATCTTAGAAGCATTTAGAAATGGTACTAACACCGAGTTTCCCGGTGGCTTTGTTGATAAACATAACCTTGCACCGCAAGGCTTTGCCGCTGACGCTGGCGTACGTATGGTGCCGGGGGGCTCAAGCGTGCGCCGTGGTGCTTATGTGGCACCAGGCACCATCATCATGCCACCTGCGTACGTCAACATCGGTGCTTATATCGATGAAGGTACCATGGTTGATAGCCATGCCTTAGTAGGCTCATGTGCACAGGTTGGTAAAAACGTGCATTTAAGTGCTGCGGTGCAATTAGGTGGTGTGCTCGAACCAATTGGCGCAAGCCCTGTGGTGATTGAAGATGACGCTTTTATCGGTGCCGGTTGCGTGTTGGTAGAAGGGGTCGTCGTTAAAAAAGGTGCGGTACTGGCACCGGGCGTGCGTTTGTCCGCAACTATCCCAGTGTATGACTGCATCAATGAGCGCGTACTGGACAAAGGTGAAGCCATTCCCCAAAACGCCATTGTGATCCCAGGCTCGCGCCCTTCTTCAAGTGCATGGGGCCGCGAACAGGGTTTGAGTATGTCATGTGCGTTAATCGTTAAATACCGTGATGAACAAAGTGATGCGTCATTAGAACTGGAAGAGGTCTTACGATAATGCCGTTTTTGAGCACCGCACATCGTCAAGTGATCGAACAGATTGTTCAATCTGAGCATACACCTTTTTTTGTGTACGACTTAGATGGGTTGTTGTCTCACCTCAAACCATTGACCGAACAGTCAGTGGTTAAGCTGTGGTATGCAGTCAAGGCGAATCCGCTTTCTAAAGTTATCCAAACGCTAGACCAAGCAGGTTTTGATTTTGATGTGGCAAGCAGCGGTGAACTTGATCAAGTAATCAGACAAGGTGTCTGCCCATCGCGAGTGCTCAATACCGGACCTGCCAAGTCTAAACGTCAGATCCAGCATTTTTTATCACAAGGCGTACGTACCTTCGTGGCCGAGAGCCACAATCAGGTGCACTGGCTTAATCAGCTAGCTTGCGAGCATAACGTGCAACTACGTGTACTTTTACGAGTGCAGTTACGCTGGCCTGATGGTGAGAAAAATCCGCTCGGTGGCGATAGCCTAACGCCATTTGGCTTAGGTACGCAGCAGTGGCAATCATTAGACATCACAGCATTTAGCGCACTGGAATTTATCGGTCTGCATATTTTTCAGTGGGGCAACATGCTCAGTACGGAAAAACTAACCGAACTTTGGTCACAAATGGTGCCGCCATTGTTGGCTTTGGCTGATAATTTAGGGTTTGCGCTCCAAGTGCTAGATTTGGGCGGTGGTTTGGGTATTCCCTACGTCGAACAAGATGCCAAATTAGCTTGGCCCGAGCTACTGGATGCATTGGCCAGCATCAAAGCTACATCCGGTGTGAAAGAACTTTGGATGGAGCTTGGTCGCTTTGCAGTGGGCGAATATGGCCATTACGCTAACCCTGTGGTGGAGCAAAAACAAAACTATGGTGAACAACAGCTCATTGTAGCCGGTGGTATCAATCATATTTTGCGCCCTGCGGTAACCAATCAAGCCTTTCCGTGCGAACTGCTTAGAACATCCACAGCACCTGAGCAAAGTTATCTCATTCATGGGCCACTTTGTACCGCGCTGGATCACCTAGGCCGCCACACATTACCACAAGACATCGATGAAAATGACTGGTTGGTATTTAGTCAATGTGGCGCTTATGGCTTCACAGAAAGTATGCCTTACTTTCTGTGTCACGAGTTACCTGCTGAGTATGTGATTGAACATGGCAAAGTCCAATGTGTTCGCCACTCACTTGCTGCCAGTGAGTATTTAAGGTAGACGTCAAGATGAATCAAATAAGCCAAGAAAATATTCAAGTAGGCGAAATTGCCAACGGCCTGCCCTTAACCATTCCCGTATATCGAATGACGGGCAATGGTAGTGGCCCAAAGGTCTATATTCAAGCCAATATGCACGGTGCAGAAGTACAAGGTAATGCGGTTATTTACCAGTTATTAGAGCAACTTAAGCAACTAACGCTGGCAAGTGATATCACCTTGGTTCCCTACGCTAACCCCATTGGTTGTAACCAAAAATCAGGGGAGTTTACACTTGGACGTTTCGATCCTATCACGGGCACGAACTGGAACCGAATGTACCATGACCACAGTGCTTTAGTGAGTGAGTTTGTTGACACGCATTTGCATGACTCTCTGGACGAGATAAAGCAGCAGTTTCGCGCGCTGCTTGTTGGTCAAACACAAGCTTTGTTGGATAGACCTGCACACAGCATTAATACCGGTCAACGCATCGCGCTCAACCTACAACGCCTTGCTCACGACGCGGATATTGTACTGGACTTACACACCGGCCCTATTTCAGCCAAACATTTATATTGCCCTGAATATGCCAAAGCCAGTGCCAGCTATTTTGATATTGAGCATGTTTTGTTGATCCCCGATGAGTTTGGTGGTGCGCTGGATGAAGCAAGCTTTTGTCCATGGTGGTCTTTGCAACAAGCCTTTGCCGCAAGCGGGAGAGACCTGCCCGTCATGGTTGAAGCCTTTACCGTGGAATTGGGCTCTCAAGAGAAAATAGACTTGGCTGAGGCCAAGTTAGATGCACAAAGCATCTTGAGCTATCTCACCCACAAAGAGGTACTGCTCAATTCACCCTACCAACCAGCCAATATCACCCGTTATGGCTGTATGCTTAAAGATTACGTGGCTTATTACGCCCCGATGGGTGGCATGGTGGAATATACAGCCCACTTGGGTGCACATGTAAAAGCAGGTGAGACCATCGCTCATATTCTCAGAATGGAGCGTTATTTGGCTGAGCAACCACTGCAACCTGTGCACATTGAGCAAGATGCCATCGCGATACTGCACTTTGCGTCCGCTTCGGTCAATCAGGGCACCGAACTGTACAAGTTCTTTACTAACTATTTTGAATTGAATTAATCGTTAAAATTGCGTGAGAGTAAGCGGGCTTTGGCAAGCTTACTAAGGTAAGGCGGCATTCGCCGCCTGCCTTTTTTACTCTTTGCTCGCTGCTTTTGGCTTTTTATAAAAAATCGCCACTAATATATAGCCCAACAAAGTAAGTTGGTTAATCATCGGGATGCAGCCACTGATCACCGCGGGCATTAACCTAAACCCTTTTAGCTTAGCAATTAATAACTGTATTGGTATAACAATAAGTGGCCCGACAATGGCCACCAGTGCGAACGCTGTGATCTCACCTTCACGTGCCATTTGAAATATATTTATATCCATTATGTTTTCCTTTAAAAATATCGTCACTTAGCGTGGAGAGAAAGGCACGATTGTAACCGTCCCACCGCTACCACCTCCCAGCCAGCCCGAGCCACGTATAACTCTTACTTCTATGCCGTGTGCCGCCAATGTATTGATAAAATCCTGCAAGCCCTGATCTGTTGAAAACGAATAATTCCCACCAACAGTTTCTCCCGAATCAGGAATCATATTACCATTTGCGTCTCGCGCACTCTTTTCTTTATAACTAAGTCTCACTGTACTACCAAGGGTCGCTGCTGTCATTACAAAGCTTGAGCCATTTGGAAAGATAAATTTGATCTCCATACCATTTACACCGCCAAGCCAGTTACCACCGACTATGGATACAAATTGAGCAGTCCAATAAATAAAAGAGTGATTGCTTTCAAACCAATCGTCAAAACGGTCATGATTACTATGATTACGTGCTATATCCCATGCACTGTCAAAACCACTGCTAGCGGGTACTTCTATAGGCTTTCCAAAAGCAGAACGACTCATCATTCTGTAACCTGCATTCACACTCTGCTGTACGTCTTCTGGTGTACTTGTAATTCTTGCTACAACAGATGTTTCTAGTTCCCCCCACCGGTTAAACTGCACCCTAGAAGTAACTGTGAAGGATTTTGCAAAACCTTTTGTAAAACTAGCAACATGATACGTATATGAGGAGCTAGCAGCGGATCCAGCTGTTATTGCTCGTACTTTCCTGACAACTTTTTGCTGCATTTCATAGGCTGTTGTACAGGAGTTGCAAGTCATATATTCATCGGCTCTAGCGGTGTTTGAGAGCGCAACTAATCCAAAAATCACCATAAATAGCATCAGTTTATTGTTGATTAACATAATTTTCCTTTATATTTAATTCCGTTTATATCCATTAATCCAAGCAAAATCACCATTGCTTGTATCTATTTTGAGGAAATGGAGTCTAAAACAAAACAAAACAAAAAATCAATATAAACGCAAAAAAATTAACAAACGGATGCATTCCTTTCGACAACAATATCCACAAATTAATTGAGTTATGTCAATGTGCATTCCCACTGCCAGCGTTTCAGTTCATCACAACTTCATCATAAAAGTGTATACTTAGGAGTATAACTAACTAAGAAATAATACATTATGCTACTTCGCTCATTTATATTCTGGCTGCTCTATGGCGGACTTAGCGCATCAGCGTTTGCTGCATCACCCACCGAGACAGACACTGAGCAGGATGAAATCGATCTCATCAAACAGTGTATTCTCAATGAGGTGATCTCTGGTGATAAAACACGTACCGTTGAGCAACTGCGCCAATATTGCTCGCAACTTGATGCCGCAAAGCAAATAAGTGCGCTCGACAAGCGTATGGCTCGTGAGCGGGTAAGCCAAACCAATCGCAATGTGATCACGCCACATCACCGCAACTATATTTTACCAGTCTCTTATATTACCGACCCCAATAGTCGACCTTTCAGCGGCCTGCGGGCAATTGATGAAGAAGAAGGAGAACCACTGGACAACTTCGAGGTGAAGTATCAACTGTCACTCAAAGTGCCCATTTATACAGGATTCTCTGATAAAGATCAGGCCATCTACATGGGCTTTACGCTCAAGTCATTCTGGCAGTTTTATAACAAAGACATCTCATCACCCTTTCGTGAAACCAATTACGAGCCTGAGCTATTTTGGGTCAACTTCTTAGATGATGAGAATGTCCTATGGGGAGACGAAATGGCTTTTGTGCTGGGGATCTCTCACCAATCTAATGGCCGGAGTCAGCCAAATTCACGCTCTTGGAATCGCATTTATGCCAACTTTATCTGGGAAAACCGAGGTTTCGTATTTAGCTTTAAACCTTGGTATCGCTTACCTGAAGAGCGCAAAGAAGACATACTGACTGCCAAAGGCGATGATAACCCAGACATTTATAAATACATGGGCTATTTTGAGTTTAGCGGCGTGTATCGACATGAAGAAAACGAATTTGGATTTATGTTTCGCAATAACCTGAATAGCGATAATAAAGGCGCGATACAACTCGACTGGTCTTTTCCTATCTGGGGTAGATTGCGCGGCTATGCACAATATTTTAACGGTTACGGTGAGAGCCTGATTGATTACGATGCCCATATTCAACGCTTTGGTGTGGGCATCTTACTCACAGATATTCTCTAGCGCACCAAAAAGCCAGCAATTGCTGGCCTTTTTAAATCATACATTTTACTGGGCTTTGTGATGCGCCATGTAGTTTTCTGGTAATTCAATCTGCGCAACACCTGATTCAATCGCCGCATGTGCAACCGCTTTAGCAATACGCGGTAACAGGCGTGGATCCATTGGTTTTGGAATAATATACTCAGGCCCGAATTCAAGGCTTTTTACATCTGCTGCTCTGAGTACTTCTTCCGGTACAGGCTCTTTGGCAATACTGCGAATGGCTTCCACCGCTGCAATTTTCATTTCATCATTAATGGCTGTTGCTCGCACATCCAACGCACCACGGAAAATAAACGGGAAACACAGTACGTTGTTAACTTGGTTTGGGTAATCAGAACGCCCTGTTGCCATAATCAAATCTTGACGCGTGCTATGTGCCACTTCAGGGTTGATCTCAGGATCTGGGTTTGAACAAGCAAATACCACAGGCTTGTCTGCCATCAACTTCAGCTCTTCTGGCTTTAATAGATCTGGACCCGATACCCCAACAAACACATCCGCCTCTGCGATAACATCTTGTAAAGTACGCTTGTCAGTGTTATTCGCAAACAGCTTTTTATACTCGTTTAGATCATCGCGACGTGTGTGGATCACCCCTTTGCGGTCAAGCATGTAAATATGTTCACGCTGCGCGCCACACTTAATCAGCAACTCCATACAAGCCACTGCGGCTGCACCTGCCCCTAAACACACAATTGTCGCGTCATGTAGGTTCTTGCCTTGTATTTCAAGGGCATTGAGCATGCCGGCGGCTGTTACAATCGCAGTACCATGTTGGTCGTCGTGAAATACAGGAATATCACAACGCTCAATCAGTGCTTTTTCAATCTCAAAACACTCTGGCGCTTTGATATCTTCTAGGTTTATTCCACCAAATGTATCTGCAATATTGGCAACGGTATTGATGAAATCTTCAGTGGTGCGATGTTTCACCTCAATATCAATAGAGTCAAGGCCTGCAAAACGCTTAAACAGTAGGGCCTTACCTTCCATAACTGGCTTGGATGCTAATGGACCTAAATTGCCCAACCCCAAAATGGCCGTGCCATTACTGATCACCGCAACCATATTACCTTTACCAGTATATTGGTAAGCAGCAGCAGGATCGGCTGCGATTTCACGTACGGGTTCCGCGACACCGGGGCTATAAGCCAATGCGAGATCTTTTACGGTTTCCGCTGGTTTGGTCAGCTCTACGCTGATTTTACCTGGAACGGGATGAGCATGATAATGTAGTGCTTGTTCACGAAAGTTTGACATGACGCGATTTTTTCCTGCTAGAAGTTAAAAGTGAGAGTGAGATAAAATTCGCAAAGTTAGTTAAACAATACCTTGTTTATAAATATATTCAAGCTATTTGAGGTCGATCCACTTAAGTGATATTTAGCCGAAAATCACCACATTTTTACCGACTTTTAACCTAAATTAATTCATTTAAGACAGTCTAGCAGTGAAAAAATAGCCTCGTTTTTGCTCTGATAATGTGCAATTTTATCTAAACCTTAACCGCAGATATAAAAATCACAACATTGGTAATTTTAAGAGATTTTAACAACCATTTTTTAAAATTTAGCTACACTTTAAAGAAGTTCGTAATTATCACAAAAATTGCCTCTGGCATTTTTATGCAACAAATGATTCATCATAAGCAAACCTAACCTGATGTATTGATTAAAATATAGCCTTATAGAAATGAAAAACAAATGCATAACAATGAATAATGGAGATAACAAAAATAAATTAGAGTAAAAACTCAAAACCAATTAATTAACCTCATATATGATGGTTCGAGATACTTAAGCGGACGTAAAATAGTATCTAGTGAAGAGAGCATGGTGAATTTTTGTGGGTTTCAGGCACAAAAAAAGCACCCTGAGGTGCTTTTTTAGTCAAACGTTTCTTATTTCTTGCTGCTAAGCGCGCCGAAACGTTTGTTGAAGCGATCAACACGACCACCTGTATCAAGAATCTTTTGCTTACCAGTATAGAACGGGTGACACTCAGAACATACGTCTAAGTGGATGTCTTTACATAGTGTTGAACGAGTTTCGAACTTGTTACCACATGAACAAGTAGCATTGATCGTTTCGTAATTAGGGTGAATACCTTCTTTCATAGCAACCTCTGGTTAGGCCGTATCGCTCTCCAAACCCGAAGTTTGGCACCATACGTAGTTTATACAAATTAGTGGACGCGTATTTTATGTAACTCGAAGGCTTTCCACAAGCAATAAATCCACAAAAATGGCATTTTTTGTACAATCGACCGCCTAGGCTGCGAGTTAAACTAGGTTTTTACGGCTGCCTTTAGTACATTAGCAGGCATGTTAAGTTGCCTAACAGGCTCATAGATGTTTGCTGAAGTTGCCATTAAAGTGCCTTTATTTCGCACATTTGATTACGCGATACCAAAGCACAGTACCGTGGATGTGGGCTGTCGAGTCAAAGTCCCTTTTGGCAATCGAAAATTAGTCGCGGTAGTATTGGCTATCAAACCCGATACCGAAGTCCCCGAGAACAAACTCAAAACCATTGCACAGGTGTTGGATACCAGCCCTATTCTATCACCTGAGCATCTTAAGTTTTTGCGTTTTACTGCTCAATACTACGCCCACCCACTTGGTGAAACCTTATTTACGGCGTTGCCGGCGGCACTACGAGAAGGTGAGCACCCCGATAAAACCACCATTGCAACTTTTTCTTTAACTGAGCGAGGCAAACAGCTACCCACACTTAGGGCAAAAAAGCAGATGGCTTTACTCAAACAACTCAGTGAGTCTGGCGAGTCGAGCTTAACCGAACTCAAAGCGTTAGGTTTTAGTAAACAACAACTCAATGCACTGCTTGACAAGCAATTAATCGAAGAGCAAATCAAACACGATAGTCAATGGCAAAGCCAAACACTTAACATCGCATCCAAACCTAGATTGAATGAAGAACAAGCCACCGCCTGTAGTGCCATCAATCAGCAAGCTGGTTTTCGCTGTTTTCTACTTGAGGGTGTAACAGGTAGCGGCAAAACGGAAGTGTACTTACAGAGTTTGGAGCGAGTACTACAAAACGGTCATCAAGCGCTTATCTTAGTGCCCGAGATAGGGCTGACACCACAGACCGTTAACCGCTTTAGACGTCGCTTCCCCGATACTCCCATTGACTTATGGCATTCAAATTTAACAGATAATGAACGCTTGCATACTTGGCGAAGGGCTGAAAAAGGTAGCTGTGCACTAGTAATAGGCACCCGTTCCAGTGTCTTTTTACCGTTTAAAAGCCTTGGGATGATCATCGTTGATGAGGAGCATGATGGCTCATTTAAACAGCAAGAAGGGCTGCGTTACCACGCCCGAGATCTAGCTGCATACCGCTGTGCCAGTCTAAAAACCCCTCTGATTCTAGGCACTGCCACGCCAGCGTTTGAGACCCTACACAAAGCCATCAACGGTAAATATCAACTACTGACACTTTCGCAGCGCGCACAAACAACCACCGATAACCAATTTTTACTGGTTGACATGAAGGGCCAAAGTGAACAGTTTGGTTTCTCTGAAACGACCTTGAAACACGTTGAAGCCACGCTAAAACGTGCCAAACAGGTGATGGTTTTTTTAAATCGTAGAGGCTATGCGCCAACGCTTCTGTGTCATGAGTGCGGCTGGTTAAGTCAATGTAACCATTGCAGTGCCAGTACGACCTATCATAAAGCAATGAACAGGCTCGTCTGCCATCACTGTGCTCAGCAAAGCTTTGTTCCGCCACAGTGCCCTGATTGTGGTAGCACGCAAATTATGCCCGCAGGACTTGGCACCGAGCAACTAGAAAGCTTATTGTCTGAGCGTTTTGCCGACACCCCTCTTAGCCGTATTGATCGTGATACCACACGCAGAAAAGGCGCACTGGAAGACGCTTTGGCAGATATCAACCTAGGCGGTGCAAGAATTCTAGTAGGCACTCAGATGCTAGCGAAGGGCCATCATTTTGCCGATGTCAGCCTCGTGGTGATCCTAGATGTAGATAGTGGCTTGTACTCAAGTGACTTTCGCGCCACCGAACATATGGCCCAACTCATTACCCAAGTAGCAGGCCGAGCAGGACGCAGTGGTGAAGCGGGCAAGGTGTTATTGCAAACCCACTTCCCCGAGCATCCATTGTTACAAGACCTCGTACACAATGGCTATCAAGACTTTGCTCGATACGCGCTCAAAGAACGTGAAGAAGCGTTGTTACCCCCCTTTAGTCATCTAGCCATATTGCGTGCGCAAGCGACCAATGCACAATTGGTCTTCGACTTTTTATCAGATCTGGTTCCAGCTACCCCCTACTGTGGTATACAATTGCTCGGGCCGATCCCCGCACCGATGGAGCGCATGGCGGGTAAGTATCGATATCAATTACATATTCAAGCTTCAGAACGTGTGGTGTTACACAATTATATTGCACAGCTAATGACATATATCAGTGAGCATAAGCTGGCGAATCGCGTTCGCTGGAGTATAGACATAGATCCTATGGATACCTACTAAGTAAGTTATGGCACAACACGATTATATAAATAGAAAGCCAAAAAATAACAACGGCGGTAAAAAACCCGCGCCACGCAAACCCTTTCCAGCGCTACTTGCTGCGACAGCGCTGGTGCTCGTTGCGGGATTTGCATACGGCCTTTGGTACATAAAACACAATGCAGAACCAGAAAAAATCTCACCCGCTGCCACACCAGTTAAAGAGGAACCTGCAAAATTACAAAAACCTGTGATCAAGCCCTTTTTAGAAGAAATAAAAGAGCACGAAATAAAGGTTGAAGTAAAAGAGATAGAAAGCAAGGGCCCTTATCAAATGCAGTGTGGCTCGTTCAGAACCCACGCTCAGGCTGAAGAAATGAAAGCTAAGATGGCATTTGCTGGACTTATCGCAGAAATTCGTCGCACCGAAGGCAGTAATGGCGTGTGGTATCGAGTTCGTTTAGGGCCGTATGAAACCAAACGAAAAGCCGAAAGTGACAAGAATAAACTCAAGCGCATCAAGATCATGGGTTGCGCTATATGGGGTTGGACTTGATTTTAGGCCAATCACCCATATCTTGTAATTATCAAATAATGAAAGGCGCCTAGAGCGCCTTAGTTTTTAAGGAATACTATGACTACCATCGTTAGCGTACGTCGCGACAACAAAGTTGTTATTGGTGGAGATGGCCAAGTGTCACTTGGCAACACAGTAATGAAAGGCAATGCGCGTAAAGTTCGCCGTCTATATAACGGTAAGGTACTTGCGGGATTTGCCGGTGGAACAGCGGATGCATTTACCTTATTCGAGCGCTTTGAAGGCAAGCTTGAAATGTATCAAGGCAACCTCACCAAAGCCGCCGTTGAAATGGCCAAAGACTGGCGCAGCGATAGAGCCTTGCGCAAGCTAGAAGCGCTGCTGGCCGTCGCCGATGAAACAGCTTCACTTATCATTACCGGTAATGGTGATGTTGTTCAGCCTGAACATGATTTAATCGCGATCGGTAGCGGCGGTAATTTCGCCCAATCAGCTGCCATTGCCTTGCTTGAGAATACCGACTTGAGCGCCCGAGAAATTGTTGAGAAAAGCCTGAAAATTGCAGGTGATATCTGCGTATTTACCAACAATTTCCAAACTATTGAAGAATTGTAAGAGGAATTGCCATGACTGCAATGACCCCACGAGAAATCGTCCACGAATTAGATCAGCATATTATTGGTCAAAACCAAGCAAAAAAAGCCGTTGCAATTGCCCTTCGTAACCGCTGGCGCCGTATGCAATTGAACGATGACTTACGCGCTGAAGTCACCCCAAAAAATATTCTTATGATTGGCCCAACGGGTGTGGGTAAAACTGAGATTGCAAGACGCCTAGCTAAGCTGGCCAACGCGCCATTTATCAAAGTGGAAGCGACAAAATTCACCGAAGTGGGCTACGTAGGTAAAGAAGTTGAGTCAATTATCAAAGACTTGGTTGATATTTCTTTCAAAATGACCCGTGAGCAACAGGCCAAAAAGCACCAGCATCGCGCCGAAGAAGCTGCTGAAGAGCGCATTCTGGATGCCTTACTGCCACCGGCTAAAGACGCTTGGGGTGAATCACAACCTAGCGAAAATAGTTCAACTCGTCAGGTGTTTCGTAAAAAGCTACGCGAAGGACAATTAGACGATAAAGAAATCGATATCGACATCGCCGAGTCAGCACCTCACGTTGAGATCATGGCCCCACCTGGTATGGAAGAAATGACCAACCAATTACAGGGCATGTTCCAAAGCATGACTGGCGAGAAAAAGAAAAAGAAAAAGCTCAAAATCAAAGATGCATTTAAGCAATTAGTGGAAGAAGAAGCTGCCAGAATGGTTAATCCTGAAGAGCTGAAGGAACAAGCTATCTTCTCAGTTGAGCAAAACGGTATCGTGTTCATCGATGAAATCGATAAAATCTGTAAGCGCGGTGAAGCTCAAGGCCCAGATGTAAGCCGAGAGGGTGTACAACGTGACTTATTACCACTGATTGAAGGCTCAACCGTCAATACCAAGCACGGCATGGTTAGAACTGACCACATCCTATTTATTGCCTCGGGTGCATTCCAAATGGCGAAACCTTCTGACTTAATTCCTGAGTTACAAGGTCGTTTGCCTATCCGTGTTGAATTGGAAGCCCTAACAGCTGGAGACTTCAAACGTATCCTTACCGAGCCGCATGCATCACTCACCGAGCAACAGCAAGCACTGATGAAAACCGAGCAAGTGGAGATAAGCTTTACCGACGATGCTATCACGCGTATCGCTGAAGCCGCATGGCAAGTGAATGAGAAAACCGAGAACATCGGTGCACGTCGTCTTCATACGGTCATGGAAAAGCTAATGGAAGAACTGTCTTATGACGCTTCTGAAAAATCGGGCGACGCCTTCGTGATTGATGCCCAGTACGTCGAGAAACACCTAGATGTATTAGTACAAGACGAAGATTTGTCACGCTTTATTCTGTAACACACCCAAAGCGGAGCTCCGTGCTCCGCTCACGCTTATGGCTGACGTATGTATATCGTAACGAAACTTCACTACCATCAACAAAGCCGCACCCTAGATGTCTACTTTGACGATGGACAGCAATACACCCTAAGTGCAGAGCTGTTGCGTACACACTCGCCGTCCGCTGAAGTGCAAGGGCATGGCAAAGGCGAAATGAAACTGGTGTTAAATAAACACAATGTGGCGATTGCTAGTATTGAGCCTGTGGGTCATTACGCCGTACGTTTATGTTTTGATGATGGACATAATACGGGCCTGTTTAGCTGGCAATATTTAAGAATCCTATGCAACGACCAGCAAGCACTATGGGCACGCTACCTTGAGCGTGTTAAAGCACATCAAGAAAACGCGCACAGTATACCAATTAAGTTTGTACCTTAATTTTGAGGTATTTATCTGCCACTCGCTCAGTTATGGCCTTATTGGTAGCTAAAGGCGTCATTTAGCTAGGTGCTAAATGACAAATTAGATTAACAATAGCGTTCTGAAAGATGCAGATCGCCTGTGTCGGATGTTGTACATTCTCCACATGCTGAAACCGTATTCGGGTATACCCCACCACCCACATTTGGGGTCACATATGCAGGCAACTTCGCTTTGTTGTTAGAAATTACTTTCAGTTTCTTTTTCGTAAGTTTTAGTTTCATGACTTTTCCTTAAATTACAATTAAAATCAACATTACGCTAACATAAAAGCAAATATACTTACAAATTAAATACATTAAGAGCCAAAACACTTCTTTAGAGTGGGCTTACCTCATATCTACCGAAATACCATGCCAACCGCGCCACAATGGAAACATACGAAATTCGTAATGAAAAAAAAGTTTTTACATTCAGAAAGAGAAAACACGGGTTCTGTAGCGAACCTGATTTAGATTTACTTAATCAGCAACTCGAAGAGTCACAAAATCAAGGTCTCATTGTGGAGTCCGTGACCCCTGTTGCAAACCATTTAGGGGGCATTGATTCGTATGTGATTTTATTATCCGCTCAAAAGTAGCGGCATAAAACTGCTAACTTCCCCATAAATAAGCTTGGTATATTAGAGAGATATGCACCTATATTCGACTTTGGTTATGTTAGCGAAAATGGGATGAGTGCTATGGATTACTGTATAAAAACGAGGTGTAACCTCGCAGTAGTTGAGTTTTTATTGAAAGAAGAACCGAATATAAAAATAAACAAGGCAACATTTGATGCCTT